>DATNMT010000222.1:0-11355 GCA_035602495.1 Bradyrhizobium sp. | reverse complement strand
GGTCCGGAATACGGCGCACCGGGCGCCGCCGCCGGACCTGTCAAAAAGTGAATTCAAACTAGCGCCAGATTCGCTCTAACCCGTTAAGTCCGCGTGCCATCTTTATGCGAAGTGGTTTCCACTTGCTTGAACACGTTCCGCAGACTCGGGCATGATGGATTCAAAATAGAGACCATAAGTTAGCGAAAGGCAAACATTGCAGTTGAAAAAGCCTGTTCAAAACCCCCGGGAAGTAGCTGAAATCGTTGCAATTCAGGCGCTTTCCTTCATCGCCGGCGATCCCGAGCGGCTGGGCCTGTTCCTGGCCGAAAGCGGCATTGGTCCGGAGACGCTGCGCAGTGCCGCCGCCGACCCGCGTTTTCTCGCATCAGTGCTCGATTTCGTAATGCGCGATGACGCAACCGTGAAGGCCTTTGCCAGCGCCTCGCAGCTTCATCCGACCAACATTGCCGCCGCTCACCAGGCGCTCATCGATCCGCAATGGGAGCGCGATGTGCCGTGAGTGCCGCCGCGCCAGCCTTGGAGGGGCCGACCTGCTTCTGCCGGGACTGCCTCCATGATCTGGCGTTCACCGCCAGACGATGTGGCGAATGCGGCTCCCCTCGTCTGGTTCGTCACCGCGCGCTGCCGGCGCTGACGCTCGCCCACATCGATTGCGACGCGTTTTACGCCACCGTCGAAAAGCGCGATAACCCTGATGTCGCCGACAAGCCCGTCATCATCGGCGGCGGCAAGCGCGGCGTGGTCTCGGCGGCCTGTTACATCGCCCGCACTTTCGGCGTGCGCTCGGCGATGCCGATGTTCAAGGCCTTGGCGCTGTGCCCGTCCGCGATCGTGATCCGGCCGGACATGGCGAAATATGTGCGGGTCGGCCGCGAGGTACGTCACGCCATGCAGGCGCTGACGCCGCTGGTCGAGCCGCTGTCGATCGACGAGGCGTTTCTGGATCTCGCCGGCACCCAGCGCGTGCACGGCATGATCCCGGCCAAGGTGCTGGCGCGCTTCGCCCGTGAGGTCGAGCGCGACATCGGGATCACGGTTTCGGTCGGACTGTCCTGCAACAAATTCCTGGCCAAGATTGCCTCCGACCTCGACAAGCCGCGCGGCTTTGCTGCGCTGGACCAGGACGAAGCCCGCGCGATGCTGGCCGACAAACCGGTCGGATTCATCTTCGGCGTCGGACCTGCGACCCAGGAGAGATTGTCGCAGCGCGGCTTTCGCACCATCGCCGATCTGCAGCGCGCCGATGAAATCGAGCTGATGAAGCAGTTTGCAACCGAGGGCCGAAGGTTATGGCGACTGGCACGCGGCATCGACGACCGCCAAGTGGTGCCCGATCGCGGCGCCAAGACCATTTCCAGCGAAACCACGTTCGAAACCGACATTCGCGATTTTGTCACGCTGGAGAAGCTGCTGTGGCGGCTGTGCGAGAAGGTGTCCGCGCGGCTGAAGAACGGCGACCTCGCAGGCCTGACGATCACGCTGAAGCTGAAGACTGCCGATTTCAGGCAGCGCACCCGCTCGCAATCGATCCACGCGCCGACACAACTGGCGGCCAAGATTTTTGCCGTGACCCGCGAAATGCTGGCGAAGGAGATCGACGGCACTGCGTTCCGCCTGATGGGCGCCGGCGTCAGCGCGCTGCGCCCGGGATCTACGACCGACGACACCGACATGCTCGATCGCCGCTCCGCGCACGCCGAACGCGCGATGGACGATTTGCGGAAGAAATTCGGCAGTGGCGCCGTGATACGGGGGATTGCGTATGACGGGCCGGAGAAGGCGGAGTAGAAGTTGTAGATCGTCTTTCCGGGATGGTCCGAAGGACCAGACCCGGAATCTCGAGATTCCGGGTTCGCGTCTTCGACGCGCCCCGGAATGACGGCTACAGCCGTCACTTACACGGCTTCGCGTCCTTGACGTCGAACTTCCCAAGCGCGCCGGAAATGACAAAATCGTTGTAGTCGAGCACCAGCGCCCGCGAGACGCCGTTTTCGAACAGCTCGAACGACATCGCATAGACCGGCGTCTGCTCGCCGTCCTTGGCCTTGGCGTCGCGATCGTAATAGCTCACGGTGACCGGCCACCGTGTCAGCGATTTCATCTGATCGTTGGTGGTGGAGGGATCGGGCGAACTGATGGTCTTGTCGCCCGGTATCGGCTGCCCGATCACGGTCAGCGTGTTGTAGACTTTCTCGCCATTGTCCGATCCGTCGTAGACGGTCAGCTCCAGCAGGGATTTGCCTTCCCTGGCGGCGGCGATGATGCGCCGGATCTGCTCGGTCGGAAATACCGTCGAGCCGTCCAACGTGAAGCTCTTGGCTTCCGGCTGTTTCAATTTGACGGTGATGTGATCGCCGGTCCGCTCCGCGACCCCATCGACCGGGCTCGAATCGGCGTCGTTCATCCGGGCGTCGATCTTGAAACGATAGCTCTTGCCCTCGGCGTCCTCCCAGGAGGTCGAGCGCAGATCGCTCAGGGTCACCTTGCCTTCGCCGCTGTTCAGTTCCGATACCTGCCGGAAATCCGACGTGTAGCCCTCGCAGGCGCTGCCGGTGAAATTATAGAGAATGCGCCCGCGCGCGCTGTCGATGGAGGCCGAGCCGCGCGACTTCACCAGGTTGAGTTCATAAAGCGCCTGATGCGGAAGAAACCCGCCGCCCGCGGCCGCGCTTGCCTGCCCGGCGGCCCAACCCGATCCAGCCGCCGCGACGGCAACCGTGAGCAGCAATGATCGGGGACGCGGTATCTGGAGCCAGCGAGCCATGTGCCTACCTTGCGATTGCGCTATGAATCGTCACATTATTCACAGCCCTATTGCGCCGCAACTAGGGCCACTTCACAAAAATGTACGAATTTGCCGCCGGCCATGCCCGTTTTTGGCATTTCAGCCCCGATCCGCGCTGACTTGCATGTGAGTTCGCGATGCGCGAAACAAAGCCGCCCCGATCGGCTGTCTTTCGGGCGCTGGTCAATCAAACGGGGACGAAACCATGGCGGGGACGGTCGAGCAGAAACTTGCGGCACAGGGCATCGTCTTGCATTCGCCGCCGACGCCGGTGGCCAATTACGTCGGTTTCGTGCGCACGGGAAATCTCTTGGTGGTGTCGGGACAGGTTTGCGTCGATCCACAGGGCAAGCTGATCGCCAAGGGCAAGCTGGGCGCCGGCGTCACCGTGGAACAGGGCAGCGCCGCGGCGCGCGGTTGCGCCATCAACCTGTTGGCCCAGGTCAAGGCGGCAATCGGCGACCTCGACAAGGTGGTGCGCGTGGTGCGGCTCGGCGGATTTGTCAATTCGGCCCCGGATTTTCTCGACGGACCCAAAGTCCTCAATGGCGCATCCGACCTGATGGTCGCAGCCTTCGGCGACAAGGGCCGTCATGCCCGCACCACCGTCGGCGTTGCCTCGCTGCCGGCGGACGCGGCGGTGGAGGTCGAAGGCATATTCGAGGTGTCCTGAGCGGAGATTTTGGGGTGCGCGCGCCCGACTGGCTGACCGCCCGGCCGGTGGCCCATCGCGGCCTGCACAATGCTGCGCGCGGTATCATCGAAAACATGCCGGGCGCGGCTGAGGCCGCGATATCGGGCAATTTCGGTATCGAATGCGATATCCAGCTCACCGCCGACGGCGAGGCGATGGTGCATCATGACGATGCGCTCGGCCGGCTCACCGAAGGGAGCGGCGCATTGCTGGAGAAAACCGCGGCCGAGCTCAAGGCGGTCAAATTCAAGGATACTTCCGAGCGGATGATGTCGCTCGGCGATCTCTGCGCGCTGGTCAAGGGACGTGTGCCGCTGGTGATCGAGGTAAAGACCCACTTCGACGGCGACCGCAAACTGGTGAGGCGGATGGCGGAGGTGCTCACCGCCTATTCCGGACCGGCGGTTGGCATGTCGTTCGACCCGGATCAGGTGCTGGCGTTGCGCGAGATCATGCCGGCGCTTCCCCGCGGCATCATCGCCGAACGCACCTACTCCGAAGCCGATTGGCCGAAGGCTACGCCGGCCCAGCGCCGCGGCATGGCGCATCTTCGCCATGCCTTCCACACCAGGCCGCATTTCGTCGCCTATTGGGTGAATGAATTGCCGGCGGCGGCGCCATGGATCGCCCGCAACCTGTTCGGCCTGCCGCTTTTGACCTGGACGGTGCGCACCCCCGAGCAGCGCGAACGCGCCGCCCGATATGCAGATCAGATGATCTTTGAGGGGTTTCTCCCGGAAAGCTGAGAGACGGCTTCCGCCCTTGAAGTCGTCTTCGTCATGCACGATCTTTGCACTGGTCACCGTCGATGGATTCATCCGAAATCAGCCTCGAAGCCGTATCATCCGTCAGCCAGATCCCGGCTGAGGATTGGGACGCCTGCGCCAATCCGGTTTCCGACGCACCGGTCCTCTCCTGCGCCGGATCAAAGGCCGCCTACAACCCCTTTGTTTCACATGCGTTTTTCTCGAGCCTGGAAGCCTCCAGCTCGGCCTGTGCGCGCACCGGCTGGGGACCGCGGCATCTGTTGGCACGCCTCGACGGCGAAATCGCAGGGCTGGTGCCCTGCTATCTGAAATCGCACTCGCAGGGCGAATACGTGTTCGACCGCGGCTGGGCCGATGCCTATGAACGCGCCGGCGGACGTTATTATCCGAAGCTGCAGGCCTCGGTTCCCTTTACGCCGGCCACCGGCCCTCGCCTGTTGATCCGCGATGGCGCCGACCGCGAGCGTATCGGCAGCGCGCTTGCCAGCGGCCTGGTGGCGCTGTGCGAGGCGACCGAGGCGTCATCGGTACATGTCACCTTTGCGCGCGAGGCGGAATGGAAGTTTCTCGCCGCCCACGGCTTCCTGCAGCGGACCGATCAGCAGTTTCACTGGCACAACCAGGCATACGGCAGCTTCGACGACTTCCTCGCCACCCTCAACTCGCGCCACCGCAAGGCGATCAAGCGCGAACGGCGCGATGCGGTCGCGAGCGGCCTCACCATCCACGCCCTCACCGGCAGCGACATCACCGAGGACGCCTGGGATGCGTTCTTTGCCTTCTACATGGAGACCGGCTCGCGCAAATGGGGCCGGCCCTATTTGACCCGCACGTTCTTCTCCTTGATCGGCGAGAGCATGGCGAAAGACGTGCTGTTGATCATGGTCAGGCGCAACGGCCGCTGGATCGCCGGCGCCATCAATTTCATCGGCGGCGATACCTTGTTCGGCCGCAACTGGGGCGCGATCGAGCATCACCCGTTCCTGCATTTCGAGGTCTGCTATTACCAGGCGATTGATTTTGCGATTCAACGCGGCCTGAAAACGGTCGAGGCCGGCGCGCAGGGCGAGCACAAGATCGCGCGCGGCTACCTGCCGCAAACCACCTACTCCGCGCATTACATCGCCGACCCCGGCCTGCGCCGCGCGATCTCCGACTATCTCAAGCGCGAGCGCGCCTATGTGGCGGAAGCCGGACGCGAACTCAGCGAGGCCGGGCCGTTCCGCAAGACCGATTAAGAGACTTGAATCCCGGGAGACGCCATGACCGCCTACGACCCCAACAATCCGTTCGCAAAAATCCTGCGTGGCGAATTTGCGAGCTACAAGGTGTATGAGGACGACCACGTGCTGGCATTCCTCGATATCATGCCGCGCAGTCCGGGCCATACGCTGGTGATCCCGAAGGCCCCTGCCCGCAACATCCTCGATATTTCGCCTGACGAATACGCCCATGTCGCGCGCGCGGCGCACAGAATCGCGGCTGCGTCGATGAAGGCCTTCAAGGCCGACGGCATCACCGTGCAGCAATTCAACGAGCCCGCGGGCGGACAGGTGGTGTTTCACCTGCACATGCATGTGATGCCGCGCCACAACGGCGTGGCGCTGCTGCCGCCGGCGAGCAAAAAGGAAGACGGCAAGGTACTGGAGGAGAACGCGGCGAAGCTAAAGGCGGCGCTGAGTTAAGTTCAATGAGTCACCTTGCCGCCATTTCGCGATCCGCACGCTTCGTCATTCCGGGATGCGCCTCTTGGCGCAGGCCCGGAATCCATAACCCCCAATCGTGGTTATGGATTCCGGGCTCGCGACTTCGTCGCGCCCCGGAATGACGGAAGAAATCACTCCGTCTCGAAATCCCCGGCCTGCGGCGCCGCCAGCGGGGTGAACTCGCAGCGGTCGGGTTTCAGATCGATCAGCGGCGTCTCGTCGAGGCAATCGAGCCCGCGCACCAGCACGGTCGAACCCTCGATCCCCACCAGCTTGACGATCGAGGTGCCGATCGGGTTCGGCCGCACCGGCGAGCGCAGCGAGAAGGTGCCGCGGGTGGATTTGTTGTTCTTCGGCGACTGCAGCACCAGATCGCGGCGCGACAAATGCAGCCAGTAGATCACCTCAAGGTTGCTGTAAAAATCCACACCCTTCAGCGCCGGCACCCACGGCTCAAAAATCTCCAGCCGGCAGACCGGGCCGTCGTGACGGCCTTGCCGCGGGGCCTGCAGCCGCGAGGTCCAGGGCGTACGGATGCGGCCGATGAAGACGAGGCCGGCGTCGCGCGGCGGCGGCGTTTCGACGGCCAGTTCGCCTTCGCGGAGTTCACTTTCTCGAACCATGTTTTTCAATCCAACGAAATGTTCCGGAGCTTGATCAAGCCCGACCACCGGTTACGGTCGGCGTCGATGAATTCCTTGATCGCGGCGGCGCTGCGCGGACGCGGCGCCGCATAGCCGACCTTCTCAAGCGATTCGCGGAACGCCGGGTCGTTCATCACCCGATCGAGACTATCCGTCAGAATCCGTGCGACGTCATCGGGTAGCCTCGCGGGCACGGCAACCGCGTTCCACACGCTGACAAAGTATTCGGGGTAACCGCTCTCCGCAATGGTCGGAACATCAGGGAGATCGGAATGCCTCTCCTTCGAACTGATTCCAAGAGGCCTCAGCATTCCGGATCGTATCGGCGGCAGGGCCAGGCTTGCGGATTCGAACATCAGCTCGATTTTTCCCGAAATGACATCGGTCAGCGCCGGAGCCGCGCCCTTATAGGCGATGTGGGTCATCTCGATGCCGGCCATCTGCTTGAACATCTCGGCGGCAAGATGCGTAAAGCTGCCCGTTCCGGACGAGCCGAAATTGAGCTTGCCGGGACTCTGCCTGGCGTAGGCGACGAATTCCGCGATGGTCTTGGCCGGCACCGAGGGATTGACGCACAGCACCACGGGCACTTCGGTCACGATTGCCAGCATCCGGAAGTCCCTGGCCGGATCATAGGACAGCTTCTTGTACAGTAACGGGTTGAGTATGAGGACCGAACCGGAGGTACCAAACAGTGTGTAGCCATCGGGCTCGGCGCGCGCCACCATTTCGGCGCCGATGGCGCCTTGCGCACCGGCCTTGTTCTCGACGAACACCGCTTGCTTGAGATCCTTGCCGAGGTATTCGGCCAGTATCCGGCCAAAAAGATCGGTCGGCCCGCCGGCGGCATACGGAATAACGATTTTTATCGGGCGCGCCGGAAAATCCGCGGCGCGCACCTCGGACGCCGCAAATGCAGCGACCATGAGCAGACAGGAGATGAGGGCTGACCTTGCGCGAAAATGCATGACGTTTCCCGATGCTTTTGCCGACAGTATCAGCCAAGCCACCATTTGGCAGCCAGCATCAGGAGTTTGCGTCAAGGAAGCCCTGCTTCAAGGCTGTCATGCGGCCGCCCTCAGCCCCGGACACTCATGTTTCGCAGCACGAAACAGGCCCCGCCGGCGCGGCGGATGCGGTTGCAGAGATCGTCCGCCGCGGGACGCGTGTCGGCGCCGATCCGCACCTGATAGAACGGGCGCGTGCCGCGGGTGCGCATCAGCGAGCTTAAGAGGCTCGGATCCTGATCGCCGATCACACCGCGCAACCGCGTCATCGCCCGGGCATACATGGCGAGCGCCTTGTTGCGGTCGAAGCCGGCGGCAAGCTGCACGCCCCACAATTTCGCGGCCGCCAGCTGGATATGCGCTTCGAGTTCGGTCACGAAGAAATTGGGCGCGCGGCGGAGCAGCGCCATCAGTTCGCGGCAACTGGTGTTCGGCGCGCGGTCGAGCACCTTGCCGCCCCTGCCGGCGGAAGCCCACTCATCGACCGATGCGCCGGTGATGGCGGAGACGTAGTTGCGCGTCTCCTGCGGCATCCCCCCAGTTCCCGCAAGCCACTCCTGCACCCGCCGCGGTCCGGCGTTATAGGCCGCAGCTGCCAGCCCGAGATTGCCGAATTGTCCGCGCAACTCGCTCAAAAACTCCGCCGATTTCGGCAGCGCCTGCACCGGATCGAAGGGATCGAGCAGCCGCCGTTCGCTCGCGGTTCCCGGCATGAACTGCGCGATGCCCTGCGCGCGCTGGCCGTTTCGCGTGACCGGCCCGACCGCATTGGATTGAAAGCGGCTTTCCTGCCAGATCACGCGGGCGAAGAACTCCAGCGGCAGGTCATTGGCCCGCGCCGCCGACTCGATCATCAGGCACATCGCCTCGCGGGTATCGGTGTCGCGTGAATTGTCGGCGGGCCTTTGCGCCGCGAGTTCCTCGACGCTCGGCACCGCAACGCCGGTCTTGGCCGGCGCCGTGTCCTGGGCGAGAGCCGGCGCTGCGAGCATCACAGCCGCCACGCAAAACACTGCACGCAGACCGATGACCGCTTGCACCGCCACATCTCGCTTCTGCGGAACCTGCCTGACATCCATGAAGTATCGTCCAGCTAATTGGCAATGATGGCGCACGTATGGGGGCGGCGCAAAATTACCGGAAATCCGCAGATTTTCGACCATCATCGGTTTACGTTAACGCCGCAATTCGCCGCCAGCCGCCTTTCGCCCGCGACGAAGCGGGGTATGGTGCCGCTTCAAAGGGAGTGAAATCGATGCTGGGTCGACGCCAGAGCGCGCGCGACAAGGTGATTTACGGCGGCGTCGCCGAAATCGACGAGCATGGCGCGCGCAGGGATTGCGTGGTGCGCAACATCTCCGAAACAGGCGCAAATATCGAGTTCAGCAATATCGTCAAGCTGCCCAGGGAGAAGATATCGCTGACGATCGCCCGCAAGGGCCGCTCCTTCCTCGCCAGGGTGATCTGGTGGCGCGACAACTTCGTCGGCGTCGCCTTCAGTTCGGAACGTCCCTACGAACTGCCGGTCTCCGACATCGAGGAGCGGCTGCGCAAGAGCGAGAAGAAAAAGCGCCAGCTGCAGCGCCGCATCAACGAGCTCCTGGGCGAAGGCTGACGGGCGGCCCGCCGCTCCCCTCCGCATCGAACTCCATCAACGCCGGGCCGATTTCGCGCCGCGTCGAAAACAGGCGTCCGCGTGCCATAATCACCTCAGTGGTTTGGAACCGCAATTTTTCGGCTAATCTGGGAAGCGGCAGCCAGTCGGTGCCGGAACCCAGGGCACAGTCACCCCATGTCGTCCGCCAAGATCGAGCACGCCGACGGCCTGCCGCAACCGCAGCGCAATTATGCCATCCTCACCATCGCGCTGGGCCTGGTGATGTCGGTGATGGACGGCGCCATCGCCAACGTTGCCCTCCCGACAATCGCCAGGGACCTTGACGCGAGCCCGGCGTTTTCGATCTGGATCGTCAACGGCTATCAGTTGGCGATCACGATCTCGCTGCTCCCTTTGGCTTCGCTCGGCGAAATCATCGGCTATCGCCGCGTCTACCTGGCAGGCCTGTTGCTTTTCACGATCGCATCGCTGTTTTGCGCGCTGGCGCATACGCTGCTGCTGCTGACCGTGGCGCGCATCGTCCAGGGATTTGGCGCGGCGGGAATCATGAGCGTCAACATGGCTCTGGTCCGCTACATCTATCCGCGCGCCCTGCTCGGGCGTGGCATCGGCATCAATGCGATGGTGGTCGCCGTCTCCGCCGCGGTCGGACCGACGGTCGCGGCGGCTATTCTCGCGGTCGGAACGTGGCCGTATCTGTTCGCGGTCAACGTGCCGATCGGCGTCGCGGCGCTCGCGGTTGGCTGGCGCTGCCTGCCGCATACCACACCGGCCGGCCATCCGTTTGACTGGCAGAGCGCCTTCCTGAGCGCCATCACCTTCGGCCTCGGCATCGCCGGGATCGATAGCCTGGGCCATGGCGAAACCCTCACGATCGCGCTTCCCGAATTTGCCGTCGCGGCCGTTGCGGGGTATCTGCTGGCGCTCCGGCAGACCCACACGGCGTCGCCGCTGCTGCCCGTGGACCTGCTCCGCATTCCCATTTTCGCGCTGTCGATCGCCACCTCGATCGCCTCCTTCTGCGCCCAGATGCTGGCCTTCGTGGCGCTGCCTTTTTATCTGGAGAGCCGCTTCGGATATTCGGCGGTCGAGATCGGACTGCTGGTCACGCCCTGGCCCATTGCCGTCGCCTTCGCGGCGCCGCTGGCCGGGCGATTGGTTGAACGCTACCCGGCAGGCCTCCTCGGCGGCATCGGACTGCTGTTGTTCGCCTTGGGCCTTGGCACATTGGCGTGGTTGCCAGCCGATCCCGCGATACCCGACGTGATATGGCGGATGGCACTGGCGGGCGCGGGCTTTGGCCTGTTCCAGACACCGAACAACCGCACCATGATCGCAGCAGCCCCGCGCGAGCGGAGCGGCGGCGCCAGCGGCATGCTCGGGACGGCGCGGCTGTTGGGGCAGACGACCGGCGCGGCGCTGGTGTCACTCTTCCTGGCCCGCTATCCAACTGAAGGCACCCGGATCTCGCTGTTGGCAGCCGCCGGCTTTGCTCTGCTCGGGGCGGCCCTCAGCATGATGAGGTTGTCGCCGGCGGGCGCCAGGGGGGCCGAGCGGGTACGAGTCCGCGAGGACCAGCGCCTCAAGGGAGAGTGAGGCCGCAGCAGCGGGGGATATTCTTGCGGCGGTCATTCGGCTGTTAAGAGCGCCGATTAAGAGCGCCGCATGAGCTACGATCATACCACATTGGCGGTCCTCCGCCGCGCCCTGGACGATGTCCTTCTCGACCCCCGTTTCTATCGCAGCAAGGGAGCGTCGGCGCTTGAGATCGCCGAACATTTGCTCGCGCGCGCTGCGTCCGGCGAGCGCGACCTGGAAAGGTTGAAGTCTTCGGCCCTCCAGAAGCTTTCCGGAAGCGCCGGACAGGCTCCGAAACGGGCTGCGTAAGGCGGCCAGACCGGGCTCGATAGATTGATCGTTTGATCGACGAGGGCAGAGGGGGATCAACATCACCGACGGCAAGTTCAGGATCCTCTCGTTCCAGGGATCCGGTGTTCAAGCCTGACCCGGGCGTCGTTCCCGACGACGAGATATGCGAGAAGGTCGGCATCAAGGTGGTCAGAACCAACTATCAGCACACGGACATGAGCGATCGCGGCCCCGACGAGGTCAAGTCGACGATCCAGAGCAT
>DATNMT010000215.1:0-3190 GCA_035602495.1 Bradyrhizobium sp. | reverse complement strand
CCTAAAATGAACCTCTTCACGTTACTCTCCCGACGCAACTGCCGCGACCATCGGCCGGTGCCGCGAAAGCGCCGCGCCAGGCGCTGCGCCTTCATGGTTACGGAATTCCACTTTCTATCGGTAAGATTTATCGAGACTTTTAAGTTAAAGGCTTGTTAAGGCCGGTTACCGCCCGCTCATCATTCTTAAGAAAGTGTTACGAAACGCGGGTCGGCGACCCGCGTGCCGCGCCGCCTCTTCCCCGCCACCGGCGCTGGCGATGCGCGCGATCGGCGCTTAAATTCAGGCCCATGGATCACGATTCACCCGATAGCCCGAAGACCCCCGGCCCGCCGCGCCGGCGGCGCGGTTCCGGACCGGCTGGCCAAAACGCGGATCTGCCCCCCGAGGGGCTCGCCACGGGCGACATTGACCCGGCGACGCCGGCCGCGGAGGAGGACGAGGAGGCCCGGCTGCCGGAGGCGGCCGAGGAGGTCTATGAGGCGGTCGCCGAAGGCCCGCTCGCGGTCGGCCACGCCGCGATCGAAAACGCGGTCAAGCTCGCGCCGACCTCGCCCGGGGTCTACCGCATGCTGAACGCGGCGAACGACGTGCTCTATGTCGGCAAGGCCAAAAGCGTCCGCAAGCGGCTTGTCTCTTACGCGCGGGCGAACGCGCCGCAGCCGGCGCGAATCCTGCGCATGATCGCGGCCACCGTCACCGTCGAGATCATCTCGACCTCGACCGAAACCGAGGCGCTGCTGCTGGAAGCCAATTTGATCAAGCAGTTGCGGCCGCGCTTCAACGTGCAGCTGCGCGACGACAAATCGTTCCCCTATATCCTGATCACCGGCGATCACTGGGCGCCCCAGATTCTCAAGCACCGCGGCGCGCAGACCCGGCCCGGGCAATATTTCGGGCCGTTCGCGTCCGCCGGCGCCGTCAACCGCACCATCACGGCGCTGCAGCGCGCGTTTCTGGTGCGCTCCTGCACCGACGGGTTTTTCGAAAGCCGCACCCGGCCCTGCCTGCTCTATCAGATCCGCCGCTGCTCGGGCCCGTGCACCGGCGAGATCGATTTTCCCGGCTATACGGAGCTGGTGCGCGAGGCCAAGGATTTCCTGTCCGGCCGCAGCCGGGCCGTGAAGCAGGAGCTGGCGGCCGAGATGGAAAAGGCCTCCACCGAGCTCGAATTCGAGACCGCGGCGCTTTACCGCGACCGCCTGGCGGCGCTGTCGGCGATCCAGTCGCAGCAGGGCATCAACCCGCGCACCGTGGAGGAGGCCGACGTGTTCGCCATCCATCAGGAGGGCGGCTATTCCTGCGTCGAGGTGTTCTTTTTCCGCACCGGCCAGAACTGGGGCAACCGCGCCTATTTTCCGCGCGCGGAAAAGACCTTCACCCCGGAGGAGGTCCTGGGCTCGTTCCTGGCGCAGTTCTACGACGACAAGCCGCCGCCGAAGCTGATCCTGCTGTCGCACGCCATCGAGGAAAGCGAGCTCCTGGCCGATGCGCTCTCGATCAAGGCCGGCTTCAAGGTCGAGGTCTCAACGCCGCGGCGCGGCGAAAAGAAGGAATTGATCGCGCATGCGCTGACCAATGCGCGCGAGGCGCTGGGGCGCAAGCTCGCCGATACCGCTACCCAGGGGCGTTTGCTGGAAGCGATGGTCACCACCCTCGGCCTGCCGCAGCCGCCGAAGCGGATCGAGGTCTACGACAACAGCCACATCCAGGGCACCAACGCGGTCGGCGCCATGGTCGTGGCGGGGCCCGACGGTTTTATCAAGAACCAGTACCGCAAGTTCAACATCAAGTCCGAGGGCCTGACCCCGGGCGACGATTACGCGATGATGCGCGAGGTGCTACAGCGCCGCTTCAAGCGGCTGTTGACGCCGGCGGACGACGCCGCCAGGCCCAGGCCGGACGACGATTCGTTCCCGCAATGGCCCGACCTCGTCATCATCGATGGCGGCCGCGGCCAGCTCAACGCGGTGCGCGAGATCTTCCAGGGCCTCGGCCTGACGCAGGTCGCGCTGCTGGCGGTGGCAAAAGGCCCGGACCGCGACGCCGGCCGCGAAACCCTGTTCATGCCGGACCGTGAGGCGATCAAGCTGGAGCTGCGCGACCCCGTGTTGTATTTCATTCAGCGGCTGCGCGACGAGGCGCACCGCTTCGTGATCGGCTCCCACCGCAAGCTGCGCAAAAAGGACATCCGCGAGGCCGGCCTGCAGGAGATTCCCGGCATCGGCCCGTCACGCAAACGTGCCTTGCTGCACCATTTCGGAACCCTGAAGGAGATCGAGCGGGCGTCGATCGCCGATCTCGGCAAGGTTCCGGGGGTCAGCGCCGAAAGCGCGCGCAAGATTTTCGAGTTTTTCCACGCCCAGCCGGGTTAAACACCGGTTTCGATTCACATGGGCGTCGTGTCCGGCGGTTCAGGTGCCCCATACGGTTGACCTTCATGCGTGCTCGGTATTGGTAAGACGGATGAACATCGCGACGACAAAAGGGGCGGCCAAGACCCTGTCCCTGCCGAATCTCCTGACCTACGCCCGGATCGCCGCCATTCCGGTGGTGATTGGATGTGTTTTTGCGCAGTCGATCCTGGACGGGCCGCTGTGGCTGCGCTGGGTGGCGCTGGCCGTGTTCATCGCCGCGGGGGTTACGGACTATCTGGATGGCTATTATGCGCGAATCTGGGACCAGCATTCGGCGTTCGGCCGGATGCTCGATCCGATCGCGGACAAGCTTCTGGTGGCGTCCTGCCTTTTGATGCTGGCGGCGGAAAACAGCATTCATGGCTGGACGCTCTGGGCCGCCATCGTGATCCTGTGCCGGGAAATCCTGGTGTCGGGCCTGCGGGAATATCTCGCCGCGCTGCGCGTCAGCGTCCCCGTGACCAAGCTCGCGAAGTGGAAGACCACGATCCAGCTGGTCGCGATCGGTTTCCTGATCGCCGGCGAGGCGGGCGAGGTGATCCTGCCGCCCACCACCCTGATCGGAATCGTGTTGCTGTGGATCTCGGCGATCTTCACGATCTACACCGGCTGGGATTATTTCCGCGCCGGCATTCACCACCTCATCGAGGAGGATGAGGGATGAAGGTGAAATATTTCGCCTGGGTGCGCGAGCGGGTCGGCAAGTCGGAGGAAACCATCGAGCCGCCGCCGAGCGTTCGCACCGTCGACGAACTGATCGGCTGGCTGGCGAA
>DATNMT010000199.1:0-2613 GCA_035602495.1 Bradyrhizobium sp. | reverse complement strand
CACCGGCACCTCGCTGATCATGCTCGGGTTGCTGATCCTGGTACCGTTGTTCGTCAAGAATTTCATCATCTTCCAGCTGACGATGCTGCTGATCTACGGGCTTGCCGTGCTGGCGCTGAACATCCTGACCGGCGGCAGCGGGCAATTCTCGCTGGGCCAGAGCGCGTTCTACGCGGTCGGTGCCTACACCTCGGCGATCCTGATCGAACATGCGGGCATGAATTATGCCCTGACGCTGCCGATCGCCGGCATCATCTGCTTTGGCTTTGGATTCCTGTTCGGCCAGCCGGCGCTGCGGCTTTCCGGGGTCTATCTGGCGCTGGCCACCTTCGCACTGGCAACGGCGATGCCGCAGCTCTTGAAACTCGGCTATTTCGAATACTGGACCGGCGGCGTGCAGGGCCTGGTGGTGACCAAGCCCGATGCGCCGTTCGGCCTCAAGATCTCGCAGGACATGTGGCTGTATTATTTCACGCTCGCGGTCACGATCGCGATCTACATCTTTTCCGTCAATCTCCTGAGATCGCGGTCGGGCCGCGCCTTCATGGCGATCCGCGACAACGAGATCGCGGCCTCCGCCATGGGCATCGACGTCGCGCTGTACAAGACGCTGGCGTTCGGCGTCTCGGCCGGCATCACCGGCGTCGCCGGCGCGCTGGGCGCGATCGCCGTGCAGTTCGTCGCGCCCGACAGCTACACCATCACGCTGGCGATCAGCCTGTTTCTCGGCATGGTGGTCGGCGGCGTCGGCTGGCTGCCCGGCTCGATCGTCGGTTCGGCGTTCATCATCTTCGTGCCGAACATCGCGGAGGGCATCTCGAAGGGTCTCTCCGGCGCCGTGTTCGGCGTGCTCCTGTTCCTCGTGATCTTCCTGGTGCCGCATGGCGCGCGCCAGGTCGCCATCGTCGCCCAGCAACTTTTCGCTAAACTCAAGAAAGGCTAAGGAGAACACATGCTTTCTGGAAAACTACGTATCGCCGCATTCTCGACGGCGGTCATCGCTTTCGCATTAACCTCCGGCGGAGCACTCGCCCAAAAGAAATACGACACCGGTGCGACCGACACCGAAATCAAGATCGGCAACATCATGCCCTATAGCGGCCCGGCCTCGGCCTACGGCGTGATCGGCAAGACCGAACAGGCCTATTTCAACAAGATCAACGCCGAGGGCGGCATCAACGGCCGCAAGATCAATTTCGTCACCTATGACGACGGCTACAGCCCGCCGAAGGCGGTCGAACAGGCGCGCAAGCTGGTGGAAAGCGACGAGGTGCTGGTGGTGTTCAATCCGCTCGGCACGCCCTCGAACTCGGCGATCCAGAAATACCTCAACGGCAGGAAAGTGCCGCAGCTGTTCGTCGCCACCGGCGCCACCAAATGGAACGATCCGAAGGATTTTCCATGGACCATGGGCTGGCAGCCCTCCTACCAGAGCGAGGCGCATATCTACGCGAAATACCTGATGAAGGAGAAGCCGGACGCCAAGATCGCGGTCTTCTATCAGAACGACGATTTCGGCAAAGACTACCTCAAGGGCCTGAAGGACGGGCTTGGCGCCAAGGCCTCGATGATCATTGCCGAGGAAAGCTACGAGACCACGGAGCCGACGATCGACAACCACATCGTCAAGCTCAAGGCCACCGGCGCCGACACCTTCATCAGCATCACCACGCCCAAATTCGCCGCGCAGGCGATTAAGAAGCTCGCCGAGATCGAGTGGAAGCCGCTGCACATCGTCTCCAACGTCTCGGCCTCGGTCGGCAGCGTGATCAAGCCGGCCGGGTACGAGAATTCGCAAGGCATCCTTTCGGCCGCCTATGCCAAGGACGGTGCCGACCCGCAGTGGGACAACGACCCCGGCATGAAGAAATTCTATGCGTTCCTGGAGAAGTATTATCCCGAAGCCAACAAGCTCGACGGCTCGGTGGTCTACGGCTACGGCGCGGCGCAGACCATGGTCAAGGTGCTCGAGATGTGCGGCGATAACCTGACCCGCGAGAACGTCATGAAGCAGGCCGCCAGCCTGAAGGATTTTACGCCCGACACGTTATTGCCCGGCGTCAAGATCAACACCTCCGCCACCGATTTCGCCCCGATCGAGCAGCTTCAGATGATGCGGTTCAAGGGCGAGAAGTGGGACCTGTTCGGCGACATCCTCTCAGGCGAACTCAGCAACTGATCAATCAAGCGAATGCCTGCCCCGGACTTGATCCGGGGTGGGTGCCCGTTCGCTTCGGGGCATAGCGGACATGGGATGACTTTCCGCTGGCTCGACCCGGTAGCGAATGAGCCAGAACGGACATTCACGTGTTAACGGCTCGTCTAGTGGGCAGATGATCAGGACGATCGCGGTGGAAGCGGCAACAAGTCAGAGGCTGTATCCTGCCCGGCCCCACCAACGCTTTCCTTCAAACGGTTCGGTTGCAGCTCGCCCGCAGCCTCAAGTGCGGGATATGCGACTGAGCAGATGTGTGAGTGGATACGTTTGAGATCGCGCAAAACGTCGAGATGGAGGGAACTCGTCTCTATGCTTTCGGGCCGCCGGTCGCGCAGCCGGGCCAAGTGGCTTTCCGCGTACCCAAGCTCGGCGACACGCAACTGGGTCTTTTCCTC
>DATNMT010000197.1:0-8795 GCA_035602495.1 Bradyrhizobium sp. | reverse complement strand
AATGGAAACCGATCAGCTGATTCGAACGCTGGCCGCCGACAACGCGCACCGCGCCCGCCCCGTCTCCTTGGTGCTGGCGCTGGCGCTGGTGGCAGCGGCGCCGGTGTCGGTGGCGATCTTCCTGGCGGGCCTCGGCGTCCGCCCGGATGTCATGACCGCGATGCATAACCCGTTCTTCGATCTGAAGTTCGCGGTAACGCTGGCGCTCGCGATCTCGGCCATCGCTATCAGCCTGCATCTCGCGCGGCCGGAAGCTTCGCTGCGCGGCTGGGCTTGGCTGTTGTTGATTCCGGCCGGACTGTTGGTCGGCGGGATCGCCAGCGAGATGATGCTGCCGCAGCGGCTGCCGATGATGACGCGGCTGGTCGGCAGCAATTCGAGGGTCTGCCTGACCGCGATCCCGCTGATGTCGCTGCCGCTATTGGCGGCGGCGCTGTTCGGCTTGCGCCACGGTGCGCCGGCGCGGCCCGCGGTTGCAGGGGCGATCGCCGGGCTGTTGTCGGCCGGCCTGGCGGCGACGCTCTACGCCTCGCACTGCACCGACGATTCGCCTTTGTTCGTGACGACCTGGTACACCATCGCTACCGCGCTGGTGACCGCGATCGGCGCGCTGGCGGGATCAAAGTTGCTCCGCTACTAGAACGCGCGCGGCCGCCGCGGTCGCGGCGAGTTTTCTCTGCTCACGCTGCCGGCGCAGGCGACGCGTTCTGCTGCATGCGGTGGAAGCGCAACACCTGCTGCGCGGTCGAAGGCCGCAATCGCTCGTAGGTGGCCTTGCAGGCCTGCAGATCGGTCGGCTCCATGTCCGACAGATCGTCGCGCAGATGGATGATCGCCTTGACCGTCGACCAAGACATTCCCGCGACTTTTGCCAGGATCATGACGCCTTCGGCGCGGGTTTCGATCATCATGTTCTCGGCGATCGACACCGGGACGTTGGCAAGCGCGGCGATCGCGGCGTTGGCTTCGTCGAACTTGCCGGCGTCGGCAAACGCGGTGACCTGATGCTCGTCGAGCCGGCCGTCCTCGTAGAGCGATTTGACCAGCGCGTGGGCGATCGCGGTTTCCCGGGTCATGGCCGAGGGCGCCGAACGCGCCTGCTGCGTCGCCTCGCGCACCGCGGTCGGTACTTCGCCGGCCTGATGCGGGTTGGCGGCCTCCAGCCGCTCCCGCACCGTCACCGAAGCCTTGGCGAGCAGTTTCAGGTAGAGATGCCGCGGCATGCTCGGGCGCAGACCGATGCAGGTCGCAAGGTTGTCGTCGCCCTCGGCACGGTTGACCAGCCGGGTGAAGCCGCGCTCGGAGAATTCCGCGCCCGGATTGTTGACGGTGCTCTGGATCACCTCGTCGTTGCCGCGCAGCACCAGCACGTCGGTAACCGCGCCGCTCAATACCCTTCGGGTCGAGATCGCCATCAAATGCGCCTGGCTCTTGCTGCGCGCGGTCTCGATCAGCACCTCGTCGTCGAGCCGCTCGGACTGCGACAGCACCGGGGCTGCGACCTCGATGAGATCGTCGAACGCCAGCGCGCGGATGGTGAGCGGCGGCGCGGTGTTGATCGGCGCGAGACGCTTGGCGAGCAGCGCCCTGGCGGAGGTCTCGATGTGAACCATCAGGCACCGGAAGACGTCGTCGAACAGCCCGATCTGTTCGTCCGAAAAATCCACCGCCCCGTTGATGAACAGATCGGTCACCCGGCGCAGGGTTTCGACCCGCCGCGCGACGGTCCCATGCGCCAGCGTGGTCTGCAGCTCGTCGAGCAGACTTTCCGAAGTGGAAGCAGATTTCGAACTCATGACTCTATCCTGGAGCGTTCGGGTATTTCAGGCCGGTGACAGGTTCTTCGTCCCCGGAAACGGAAGGTGCTGAGATCAGGCGCGGGCGATGCGGTTGCGTCCTCGCGCCTTGGCTGCGTAAAGCGCGCTGTCGGCGCGCGCGAGAAATGTGTCGGGATTCTCGTCGTCCGCCAGCGTCGCGACGCCGGCGGAAATCGTCACTTTCATGCCGGGCGAGAACGCGCTCCAGTCGAGATCGGCGATGATCGCCCGCAGCCGGTCCAGGATGCGCGCGGCGACGTCATTCGGCGTTTCGGGCAGCACCAGCAGGAATTCCTCGCCGCCGTAGCGGCCAAACCGGTCGATGTTGCGGATGTTGGCGAACACGGTGATGGCGAAGGTCCGGAGCACTTCGTCGCCGGTGGGATGGCCGTAGGCGTCGTTGATGCGCTTGAACCAGTCGAGGTCGATCAGCGCGATCGAGCAGGGTGCATTGATGCGATGGGCGCGGGCGACTTCGTCATCCAGCATCTGCATGATGTAACGGCGGTTGAACGACCCGGTCAGCTCGTCCAGTTCGGCGAGCTCCTCGATGCGCTTGTAGGCCTCCTTGAGCTTCTGGCCGCTCTTGTAAAGCGATTGGCGCATTGAGCTCGAGAACATCCCGAGAAACATGCAGCGTCCGATGGTCAGGATGAACACCGACATCGTCGCAAATCGCTCCAGATAGCTGCCGTGCGGCAATGAAATCGGCTTGTCGGTCAAGAGGAACAGCCCGGCGAGGCCAAGCGCCATCGCGGTCCAGACAATGGCGGTTTGCCGCGGGGTCGAGCGCAGCGAGCCGAAGTTGAACACGATAAACAGCGTGCACAGAAACATCACCCCGACTTCGGGCGCGATAAAGGTGAAGGCCAGCATGATCGCCGTGGAGACGATCAGTTGCGGCACGACGAAATAGTGATCCTGGAAGCGCTCGGTGAACCCGGTTTCCGAAAGCACCAGGTAAAAGGCGACGGAGATGAAGCCGCAGGCGGCGAATGCCGGGCCGATGGTTGCCGGTATGGTGCCGGCATGGGCGTAGATCAGGAGGACGAAGCCGTCGATCAGGTAGCTAACGGCAACCATTCCCTGGATCTGACGGCGCTGTTTGGCGCGGCGCGACAGCGCCTTCGCCGACGGCTTGGGATCCATGCCTTCCAGCTCAGCCGCAATCGGATTCAGGAACGGGGACGCCGCGGTGCCCATGATCTCGCCGTATTTGGAACTCCGGCAAAAATCTAAGTGGGAAAGCCTTTAGGTTTGGTATCTTTTCGGAACCGATTCCTGGGTGCCGGAGCCCGGTATTGCCTTTGTTTGGCAATGGAAATTCGCCGGATCCGGGTATTGTGGGGGATGCACTGGAGCGGATTCGGCGACCCCAAATCGCACCGGTCGCACTGGTGATGTTTTGTCGACCAATGGCTTGGTTAGGTCGGCATGGAATGGCTTGGCGCCGGGAAAGCGTTTCTGTACTATGATACCAGCAATTTCAGTTTTTCGGTTCCCGCATACGCGTCGGCTGCCAGGGAATAGCGTTCTGTGGGGTAGATCACAGATGCAATCGGGCACTTGCGATAAATTGAAGAATCTTGCCTTTCCAATCGAACCACCGGCCAGCCCAATCCGACCAACCTTGCGAGACGGCCATTGAGCGCGACACAAGCGGCTACGGACGACGTCCTGATCGCTCGGATCGCTCAAGGCGACCGCCTCGCCATGCAGGTGCTATACGGACGGCACCATGTCAGGGTGTTTCGTTTCGGGCTTCGGCTCGTGCGGGACGAACAGGTCGCGGAAGATCTCATCAGCGAGGTTTTTCTCGATGTGTGGCGCCAGGCTGGCAAGTTCGAAGGCCGATCCGCGGTTTCAACCTGGCTCCTGGCCATTACACGATTCAAGGCCCTGTCTGCGCTGCGGCGCAGGAAGGACGTCGAACTGGATGATGAGGCCGCCAACGCGATCGAGGATACGTCCGACGATCCCGAAACGGCGGTGCAGAAAAAGGATACCAGTGAAGCGTTGCGCAAGTGCCTGACGGCACTTTCGCCGGATCATCGGGAGATCGTCGATCTCGTCTACTACCATGAGAAATCCGTGGAAGAGGTGGCCGAAATCGTCGGCATTCCGGAGAACACAGTGAAGACGCGCCTGTTCTATGCGCGCAAGAAATTGGCCGAGCTGCTGAAGGCAGCCGGCATCGAGCGAGGTTGGCCATGATGGCGGCGAACAAGAAGATGCTGGACCAGGAGCCCAGTGAAATAGAAATGCTGTTGCCATGGCATGCGGCGGGCACTTTGAGCGCGCGCGATACCCGCCGCGTCGAAGAGGCGCTGGCCCGCGATCCCGAACTCGCCAGGCAATACGCCGTGATCCGCGAAGAATTCGCCGAAACCATTCATCTCAACGAGAGCCTCGGCGCGCCGTCAGCGCGCGCCATGCAGAAGCTGTTCGCGGCGATCGACGCCGAGCCGGCGCGCCGGCCGACGGCGTCGCTCAATCTCTCCGCGCGCGTTGCCGGCTTCTTCGCCCGCCTCTCGCCACGGACGCTGGCCTGGTCGGCGGGCCTCGGCGCGCTGGCGCTGTTGTTGCAGGCCGGCGTGATCGGTGCCGTGCTGGTGAAGACCCAGACCTCCACCTTCCAGACCGCGTCGTTGAGCTCCAGCGAGCCGATCACCCGCGATCTGGGTGCGCCGCCGCCGCGCGCATTGGTGAGGTTCGTGCCGGAAGCGCGCGTCGCCGACATCACGGCGCTGCTCGACAATTATCAGGCCTCGATCGTCGATGGCGCCAAGGGCGGCATGTTTCGGCTGCAATTCGGCAACAGGCCGATGACGAAGGATGAAGTGGCCGCCCTGATCAGCAAGCTGCAAAGCGAGAAGATCGTCAATCTCGCGGTGGCAACGCCCTAGCGCCGCGCGCACCGCTTTTGCGGTATACGCGCGAGCGCACAAGCCCGAGGTCCCATGCTCCACGATAGTGCGAATCGGCGGATGACGGCGCGGCGCGTGGCGCTGGCCTTGACGGCTGCGGCATTGCCGCTCGCCGGCCTCGATGCCCCGGCAATTCACGCGCAAAACATCATGCGTTCTCCCACCATCAGCGTGCAGTCCCGTATTCCGAGCATCAATCCCAATGTGGGGCCGCGGATCAACCCGAACATTGCCGGCGCGGTCGAGGGAGTGCGGATCAACCCGAACGTTGCCGGCACGGCGGCGATGGGGGTCGGCAGAACGTCGGCCCACTTGCGGATACGCAGGGGCTGCACCTACGCCTATCGCGACAGCGACGGCCAGTGCCGGGATCAGCCGGTCCCGTCGGCCGGCGGTGGCGGCAGCAGCGGCGTCTCGGACAAGAGCAAGACCGACGGTGCGCGCAATGTGTTGACCGCCGTCGACCTGCGTCCCGTCGCAGGCCACCTCGTGGCCGAAATCGACGCCTCGCTGACCGATACGCAGGTCGATGCGTTGGCGCGGCGGCACGGCCTTGTGCGTCTGGAATCGCAGAATTTCCCATTGTTGGGCGCGACCATCGGCCTGTTCCGCATCACCAATCGTCGCACGCTGGAGAGCGCCAGCCGCGACTTCGCCGGCGATGTCGGCGTTCGCTCGGTGCAGCCGGATTTCGTCTATCGGATGCAGGACCAGAAGACGGCATTGACCGAGGGCGATCCGGCGCAATACGCGCTGGCCAAACTCCGTTTGCCCGAGGCGCATACGCTCGCGCACGGCGCCAACGTTCTCGTCGCCGTGATCGATTCCGGCATCGACGTCAAGCACCCGGAACTCGCCAATTCGATCGCCGACAGCTTCGATGCGCTCGGCAGCAAGGAAGGCCCGCACTTCCACGGCACCGGCATCGCCGGCGCCATCGCCGCGCATGCGCGGCTGATGGGAAGCGCGCCGGCCGCCAGCATCCTGGCGATCCGGGCGTTCGGCGCCGCCACGAACGGAGCGGAAAGCACCTCGTACGTGGTGCTGAAAGCGCTCGACCGCGCCGTGGCGCAGCATGCGCGGATCATCAATATGAGCTTTGCCGGCCCGAAGGACCCGCTGATCGAACGCGGCATCGCCGCCGTGGCGTCCAGGGACATCGTGATGGTCGCCGCCGCCGGCAATGCCGGCCCCAAATCGCCGCCGCTTTATCCCGCCGCCAACCCCAACGTGATCGGTGTCAGCGCGACCGACAGCCAGGATGCACTGTTCGCGGCCTCCAACCGCGGCGACTATGTCGCCGTCGCGGCACCCGGTGTCGACGTGTTCCTGCCGGTGCCGGACGGAAAATATCAGATGTTGTCCGGCACCTCGTTTTCCGCCGCCTACGTGAGCGGAGTCGTCGCCTTGATGCTGGAGCGCAATCCTGCGTTGAAGCCCGGTGAAGTGCGCGCAATTGTGATGAAAACCGCCCGCGATCTCGGGGCGCCGGGCCGTGACGACCTGTTCGGCGCCGGTGAAGCCGATGCCTTCGCGGCAGTCTCGGCCGTGAACGCGGTGCCGCTGGTCGCGGCTTCGGAACCTGCCACCGATAAGGCCGCCGAAAAGGCTGCCTCGCCGCCGGAAACGCCTCCGTCCAGGGCCTTGAACCAGCCTTCGTCCGCCATAGCCCCCGGCCAGGCGGCCGCCGGCGAGGCTAATCGCCCGGCCGCGCAGTGATTTTCGGCCCCGGGAACTTCCTGCCAACAAGTTAAAAAAAGCGCTGGCAGATTTGAACGTATGGCGACCCTCCGGCGACTTATGTCTGTGGGAGCGGTTATCCCTCCCCATCGAGGCTGTATTCGGCGCGAGCGCCCATCCACCCCAAGCGCCCATATGGCTTGACCCGTCCGGTTGTCCCCCCGGGCGGGTCTTTCGTTTCCGGGGGTGCGTTCGAATTCGCAGCCTCCGCAACGCCGCCATGCCGGTGCACGGCTTGACTGTGGACAGGGAGGAAATCCCCCCATTTCCGCGGCTTTTCGTCTCTGTCCGCCGGCCGATCCGGTAGCCTGCTAGACTTCTTTAAGGTTTTCCACAAAATATATCTGTCACGTCCGCTTGATTCGTGCCGGTTGCGTCGCGTCCGTTTTTCTCCTTACGGGCAGGTTCATGACACAGCAACCCGACGTGGCTCGCGGCCGCGATATCGTTGCGCGCTGGTGCGCGCTCGCCGAACAACGGCTGGAATACCTCACCGAATTGTTCGAGACCGGACGCTGGCGCCGCTATCACAGCGAGCTTGCCTTTCTCGAGAACATCCAGGAAGCCAAGACCGCGGTACAAATCTGGCGCGACCTGTCGATGCGCGAGGCCTCCCGCGACAATTCCGCCATCGACATGTCCTGGCTCGGTCACGGCAGAACAGTGCCGCCGCGCAGCGACAAATTGCGCGATCGGGTACGTCGGCCGCCCCCGCAGCTGACCGAAATCCATGCTGAACCGCCGCCATCGGCCATTTCGATCGTGCCGGAAGCCGATCTCTCTTCGGACCAAGCGCCTGCGCGGCCTGAAGTCGACGCCTCGACGCTGACGCAGGACATTGCGGCGGCGATCGCCGAACGCTATCCGCTGCTGCACAACGCACTGTAGGCTTATCTTCGCACCGCGTTGGTGCCGATCACCACCTGGGCAAAACGTTGCGCGCCCTCGGCGGACAGATCCGGCGTGATCGGCCGGGCGTGATCGAGCCCGACCACCGCGCCGCGCGGCGTCTCCGAGATCATGTTGTTGTTGACGAGCGCGGTGCCCGCGCCTGAGGCCACTGACACGCCGATGCCGACGAAGGCGTTGCGGATCACATTGCCCGAGATTGCGACGTCGCGCAGATATTTGCCCCAGCCGGCGACGATCCCGAACGACGGCGCGTTCTCGATCACATTGCCCGACACCGAGGTGTCGGCCTCGACATAGATACCGATCCCGGCGTCGTCATCCGGCGCGGTCCCAATGGGGCGCTTCGGCAACAGGTTGCGGATGATGTTGCCCTGCACCACCGCGAGGCGGCCGCCCTCGTTGAAATTGCAGACCGAGACGCCCAGCGCCGCGCCGTCCACGGTGTTGTTGGCAATGACCGCGCCCTCGAACGAGAATTCCGAATACAGCGCCACCTCGCGGACGTCGCTGACGCTGTTGCCCGTGATCTGGATGTTGGAGGCCGAATTGCCGCGCACCGCGGAATAATCGCAGTTGCGGATGCGGTTGCCCCGCACCATCACATTGCCGGCGCGAAACGCGTTGATGGCGTTGCCGTATTGCCCGGAGCCGCCGGGGCCGGCCTTGATGTCCTCGATGCGGTTGTCGATCACCTGTGTGCCGTCGTCGCCTATTGCGGTGCGCAGGATTTCGATGCCGTTGTCGCTGGTGCCTGAAATGGTGTTGCGCGACACCAGAAGGCGCCGCGCGTCGAACGACAGGATCGCCGTGGTCGCGGTATTGGTGATGATGTTGCCGCTGACATCGCCGGAGACCTGCTCGAACCAGATGCCATTTCCGCCGCTGCCGGTGATTTCGCAATCGATGATGCGGATGTCGCGCCCGCCGATGCAGTGCACCAGACCGCGCCGGTTCGGCAGCGGGATGCCGCCGCCGTCGAGCGTGATGCCGGCGAGTCCGATGCTGCCGGCACCTTCGCCCGATAACATCGACGCGCCGCCGTTGAAGACCAGTTTGGTGGCGCCGCGCACGCCGACCAGTTGCGTGCCGCTTGCCAGGCGAAGCATCGAGGTGCGGTAGACGCCCGGCGGCAGCGCCAGCGGAACCTGCGCCCGCGCGGCGTCGTCGATCGCGCGCTGCAACACCTTGGTCTGGTCGTCGGGGCTGCCGGGCCGCACGCCATATTGCGTGGCGTCGCGCCCAAGCGCCGAAATCAGTGGCGCGGCGCGTGCGGCCTCGGGCGACATCGCCAGCGCCCCGGCAATGCCGGTTGCCGATGCCCCGATGAGATGGCGGCGATTGAAGTCCATGATCGCGTCTTCCTGCGGAAGCGCTTTAAAGCGCGTCGGCAACCCCGGAG
>DATNMT010000363.1:0-8520 GCA_035602495.1 Bradyrhizobium sp. | reverse complement strand
CATCCCCAAACGAAACGACGGTTCTTCCTTCCTTTCGAGCAATCCAAGCGGATGTCCGGAAAGGAATGATCTCCTAACGTATCGGGTTGTCGGAATGCGAGCACAGACGTGCCAGCAACGGCCAGCACGCCCGGAAACGGTCCTTTAACGGGTCCTGCGCGGATTGCCAAGGGCTATTTTTGAGGTCTGAAACCGAAAGCGCAGCCTACCATTGGAACCGCGCAACGCCCTTGCCGGCATAGCTGCGAACATTGTTGGCGAACTCGCCCTCGAAGGTTCCCATCAGCGAGAAACCGTTACGCCATTTTACTTCCGCCGAAGCGGTCGTCAGCGCCTTGTCGGGCGATTGCGCCGCCCCGTTGACGACGAAACTTGCCCCCGGAAGCGTCTGGAAGGTCGCGCCGATATTGCGGTCGGTGCTGTAATCATGCGCCCATGCCATGCGGCCGCGCAGGGTCACGATGGTGTCGGTCCAGGCCCAGGATTTGTCGGTCCGAAGGCCCAGTTCCGAGCGCGGCGCCGTGACGCTCCTGGCGCCAAAGGCCAGCGCAAAGTTGTTGGATCCGACCACGGCCTGCTCGGCATAGGCCGGAAGGTTGAAGGTGGTGAACTGGCCGGCGGCATAGGGCGTGACGCCGACCCCCATCCATGGCGAGACGAAGCGGTAGCCGCCCTCCAGCCGGCCGGAGAAGGCGTTGGCGTTGAACCGCGCCTGCAGCTGATCGAAGCCGGCCAGCATCAAGGTCCGGTTGGTCGTGACATCCTGCCAGCCATAGGCCAGCGCACCGGCGATGTAAGCGGCGCCCGCGGTATGGCGCGCATAAGCGCCGGCCTGGAACAGGTCGGACCGGCCGGTGCCGAGACCGTTGGCCAGCACAAAACTGGTGCCGCCGCCCGCCAGCGCGAAGCCGGCCACGGTATTCGGCGAGAACCGATAGTCGGCGCCGACCGCGCCGGCGGCGATGCGGCTGGTGATGCTGTTGCTTCCGACCAAAGCATCGCCGTCGGTGGTCTGCGAACCGCCAAAACCCGCCGTCCAGACGCTCCAGCGGGAATCGTAGACCCGCGCGAGCGGCGCCTTGGTGAACATGGCATAGGCGTCGCGCTCGGCACGCGTTCGCTTGCGCCCGTCGGAGGCATAGGCGTTTGCCTCGTCTTCGGCCGCAAAGCCGTTGGCGCCGCCGCCCGGTGTCGGCGTCGGGTTATCCCGGCTCGAGGGGTCGAGCATCAGGTTGAGGAACTGACCCATCGCATCGACCGTCGTCTGCTGCACGCCGGTTGCAACCTCGCCGGAAAGCTGGTCGAGCACCAGGCGGTAGCCTGCGGGCGTGGTAGGTCCGTTGAGCAGGACGTTGAAGACCGGTCCACCCAGGCCCGCGGTCTGCGCCGCGGCGTTGAGCCCGTTGCCGAGCGAGATCTGGTTGACGCTGAGGCCAGGCGTCAGGAAGTTGATGCCGGAGCTCTTCAGCACGACGTCGTTGGGGTTGGGAAAGACCAGCTGCGCCTGCAGCGCCGGGCTCGCCACCAGCGACAAGCCGTTGGTGGTCGTTCCTGCCGCGGCCGACACCAGGGTCTGCTGGAACGGTCCAAGCTGCGGGTTCAGGACGTGCACCTGCACCGCGCCCGACAGGTTGGCCGTCCCCGACACATTGACCCGGTCGGACGTGGCGGCAGCCATGTTGAAATCGGTGAACAGAAGCCCGGTCGCGGTCTGCATCAGATTGCCGAACAGCGACGTGGTCTGGATCACTCCCACCGCGCCCGGCGACAGCGTGCCGGCGTTGGTCAACGTATTGCCGCCGCCGCTCAGATCGACAATGGCGCCGCTGTTGAACAATCCGCCCGCGTTATTGTTGAACGCGTTGGTCACGCCGGCCAGGATCACATTGCCGGTCACCGTGCCGAAATTGTTGACGGTGGTATTGCCCGCGTTGGCGGTGATGGCGAGGCCGGACAGGGCCATCACGGTACCCATGTTGGTCAGCGTGTTGGCGGTGCCGCCCAGGAACGTGACGCCCGCCCCGGCGCCGGTGCCGCCCGACACCGTGCCCGAATTGATGGTGACGGTGATCGGTCCGCCATAGCTTGCGGCGACAATCCCGCTCGCGTTTGCGCCCGAGGCGATGATGTTGCCGGTCGAAGTCACCTTCACCGCGTTGCTGGAGCTGTAGGCAGCAATCCCGTTGCCGTCCGCGCTCGCGGTGTTGATGTTTCCCGTTGAGGTGACCGTGACGGCTCCGGATCCAACGTAACTTCTGCTTACGGCAACAATCCCGCCGGAGGCGCCGCCACCCGCAGTGGTGATATTGCCGGTCGACGTTACGGTCACCGCGCCGGCATAGCCGTTGGCAGATGTCGATAAGGCTGTGATCCCGGTCGAGCTGTTGCCTGCCGTTGTGATATTGCCGGAGGAGGTCACCGTGACAGCGGCAGAGCGGTTATAGCCAACGCTGACCGCATAAATCCCGCGGGCGAACCCGCCCTGGGTGATGATGTTGCCGGTCGAGGTCACCGTCACCGCGCCGGCCGAGCCGAACTGTGCACCGGAACGGGCGTCGATCCCGGTCGCGAAACTGCCGGCGGTGGCGATGTTGCCGGTCGAGGTCACCGTTACTGCGCCGCTGCCGTAACCGCTAGCGGAGCGAGCGACAATCCCGGTCGCAGAATTGCCGGCGGTGGCGATGTTGCCGGTTGAGCTCACCGTGACGGCGCCGGAATTGTCATAGCCGGCGCTGCGGGCATAGATTCCGTACGCGTGGGCGCCGTGGGTGGTGAGGGTGGTGATGTTGCCGGTCGAGGTCACCGTCACCGCGCCAGCGGAGCCGTTGTTGGCAAAAGAGCTGGCATGAATGCCGCTCGAGTCGATACCCGCCGTGACGATGTTGCCGGTCGATGTCACGGTCACCGCGGCGACATTACCGTTACGGGAATAGGAACGGACGTCAATTCCGCGCGCGTCTGCCCCCGCGGTGGTGATGTTGCCGGTCGATGTTATCGTGACAGCACCAGCGTTGCCGTTGTAGGTTGAGGAAGTGGCAAAAATTCCCTGCGCGCCTGACGCCACGGTGGCGATGTTACCGGTCGAGCTCACCGTGACGGCCGCGGAGCCGCTATAGCCGCTGCTCCTGGCATAGATTCCGGTGGCGCCGGCACCCTGGGTCGTGATGTTGCCTGTCGATGTCACCGTCACCGCGCCGGCGGAGCCGTTGTACGAACTGGAAAGGGCTCTGATTCCGGGCGCGCCATCGCCCGCCGTGACAAGGTTGCCGGTCGAGCTCACCGTGACGGCCGCGGAGCCGCTATAGCCGCTGCTCCTGGCATAGATTCCGGCGGCGCCGGCACCCTGGGTCGTGATGTTGCCTGTCGATGTCACCGTCACCGCGCCGGCGGAGCCGTTGTACGAAGTGGAAAGGGCTCTGATTCCGGGCGCGTTGACGCCCTGGGTGGTGATGTTGCCGGTTGATGTCAGCGTGACATCGGCGGCATTGCCGTTGAAGGAAAGGGAATAGGCAGTAATTCCGCGCGCGCCTGCCACCGCGGTGGTGATGTTGCCGGTCGATGTTATCGTGACAGCACCAGCGTTGCCGTTGAAGCTTGAGGAAGTGGCAGAAATTCCCGGCGCGCGTGACCCCACGGTGGCGATGTTACCGGTTGAACTCACCGTGACAGCCGCGGAATTGGCAAAGCCGCTGCTGACGGCCAGGATCCCGTTCGCGAAGTTGCCTTGGCTGGTGATGTTGCCGGTCGACGTCACCGTCACCGTGCTGCTGGAGCCCTGTAGCGAGAAGGAGCTGGCATAGATTCCGGGCGCGTTGACGCCCTGGGTGGTGACGTTGCCGGTCGACGTCACCGTCACGGCGCCGGCAGAGCCGTTGAAAGAGCTGGAAATGGCGCTAATCCCGTTCGCGCCGTCTCCCTGGGTAGCGATGTTACCGGTCGAGGTCACCGTGACTGCGCCAGTGCCAGTGGTGTTGGCGTAAATCCCGAACGCGCTGTTGCCCGCGGTGGTGATGCCGAAGGTCCCGGTATTGCTGTTGACGGTAACGGCGCCGGCAGAGCTAAAGCTGATGCCGCTCGTCCCGCTCGCGGGCGTGATCGCCGTGGTCAAACTATTGACGTTGAGGGTGGTGACCGGCGGGACGAGGAAATCGGTGCCGCTGGCAATCCCGGCGGATTGATTGCCGGAGCAGGTCGCGACTGCACCATTGGTCACGCAGGCGTCCGGCGCCGCCTGGGCCGAGCCGGTGATCGCAAACGACAGCGCGCCGGCCGCGACCGTGCTCAGCAGCGCCTCGCGCCAGCGCATGCCGGAGGGCAGCGCAAACCTCGGGCCGGCCGCATTGCCGCGGGCGAAGCTAGCGACGTTCAGATTTGCGGGCCTGATAGAGGCTTTGCGCCTCGGACCCTTGCTCATGACCGGACCAAGTCTCGTGCCGCGGGGTCGGTGTCGGGCATGGAGCGCGGTGTCATGGCCAGTCCAGCAGTCACTCAAAAATCAAAGACCGATATCGAGGTTGGACCTTCGCGTTTTTATCGTCCGAGGGTCAAGCCCGGCTTGTCCGGAAATGCGGAGAAGTCGTTGTTTCCTTTTCGAATCCCGGCTGCCTGTGGCCGGACTGACACAGGCGCGCCGGCGCAAGCTGTGTCACATTGCAAACCGCCGCGTGCGGTTCGCCGCAAGCGCGCGATTTTTTCCCTTGCCGCCCCTGGACCACGCATTTGAGCGACGCCCCATCCTCATCACCGGCCCTGCCGCAACTGACGCCGGCGCACATCACCTGCTCGCGCGGTTTGCCGGACTGGCTAAGCGCCAACCAGGTCAGCCTTGCCTTCACCTCCTACCAGACCGGGCGGCTCTATCTGGTAGGTGTCGATGACGAGCGGCGCCTCGCCGTCCATGAAGTCGGCACCGGCCGCGCCATGGGCCTATGGGCGGATTCCCAGCGCCTGGTGCTCGCGACCGCGTTTCAAGTCTGGCGTTTCGAGAACATCCTGGCGGCCGACCAGACCGTGAATGGCGCCGACCGCTATTATGTGCCGCGCGTCGCCCACACCACCGGCGAGATCGATATCCACGACATCGGCGTGCTCGGCGACGGCCGTATCGTCTTCGTCAACACCGCCTATTCGTGCCTGGCGCTGCTGTCGCCGGTGCACGCCTTCCGCCTGCTCTGGAAACCGCCCTTCATTTCCAGGCTGGCGGCCGAGGATCGCTGCCATCTCAACGGCCTCGCCGTCAGGGACGGCAATGCCGCCTGGGTCACGGCGACCAGCCGCAGCGACGTGATCAACGGCTGGCGGGCGCGGCGCGCCGAAGGCGGCATCGTGATCGACGTGGCGACCGGCGCGACCGTAACCGAGAAACTGTCGATGCCGCATTCGCCGCGCTGGTACGATGACCGGCTTTGGGTGCTGAACTCCGGCAGCGGGCATCTCGGCACCGTCGATCTCGCAAGCGGCAATTTCACGCCGCGCGCGTTCTGTCCCGGTTTCCTCCGCGGGCTGGCGTTTCACAACGGCCACGCCGTGGTCGGCCTGTCGCTCTCCCGCGACGGTTCGTTCGCAGGTCTCGCGCTCGACGACGAGATGAAGAAGCGCGACGCCGACGGCTGGTGCGGCGTGCAGATCGTGAACCTGGCCTCCGGCGACATCGTGCAATGGATCCGGATCGAGGGCGCGGTGACGGAGCTTTACGATGTCGCCGTGCTGCCGGGCGTGCGGCGGCCGATGGCGGCTTCGTTCACCGGCCCCGAGATCAACGATCCCGTGACCTTCGAGGCGTGAAACCCGGGGTCGCCCTTCGTATCCCTGCCGCCGTTGGCGGTCAGGCGCCCCGGACCGCATAGGGCAGCGGTTTGCCGGCAAAATACGCCTCGAGATTGGCGATCACGCAATCCTGCATCGCCGTGTGCGATTCGAGCGTATGGCCGCCGATATGCGGGGTCAGCACCACATTGGGAAACGCCGTCAACGCATCCGGCGCATGCGGTTCCTTCTCGTAGACGTCGAGACCGGCGCCGCCGATCTCTTCCGCCGCGAGCGCCGCCACCAGCGCGTCCTGGTCGATCACCGAGCCGCGCGCGATGTTGACGACATAGCCGTCCTTGCCGAGCTTGCGCAGGATGTTGGCGTCGACCGCATGATGGGTGTCGGCGCCGGCGCGGACCGCGATCATCAGCACGCTGCACCATTCGGCCAGCGCCTCCAGGCTCGGGAAGTAGCGATACGGCACGTCGTGCTGGCTGCGGCTGAAATAGCCGACCTCACTCTCGAACGCCGCGACGCGCGCCGCGATCTTGCGGCCGATCTCGCCCATGCCGTAGACGCCGACCTTGCGGCCGGGATTGCCGGCTTGCGGACGCATCAGCGGCGAAGGTTTTGCCGCGGCCCAGTTTCCGCTGCGGACGTAATTGTCGGCCGGCAACAGCCGCCGCGTCGCCGCCAGCATCAGGGTCACCGCGATATCGGCGACCGAGGCGGCATTGGCTCCCGGACTGTGGCCGACCGTGATTCCGCGCTTCGCGGCCGCCGCCATGTCGACGCCGTCATACCCGGTGCCATAACAGACGATCACGGCGAGTTTCGGCAACATGTCCATCATCTCGCCGGGAAGCGGCGTGCCGCCGGCCGTGATCATCGCGCGGACGCCGGAAAGCTGTTCGGCGCTGAAAATTTGGTTCGGCCGCTTGCCGGCGGCGTCCATCAGCTCAAAGCGCTCGCCGATGCGCAGCATCAGGGCCTTGGGGAAGCGCGAATAGATCAGGACTTTCTCGGGCATTGCCGGCATTTCCTTGCTGCAGTTTTTCGGCGCCTGTTGTAGCGAATTTGAAACCCGCCACAACATCGCAACGTTGTCCTCATAGCTTGCCGCCACTGATCGCGGATCAGTCCCGGACAGAAAGGGATCGAAGATGTCTTTCAGGCCGTCTCAACCGACCCGCCGCGCCGCGCTGGGCGTACTTGCGTCGACCCCGGCCTTGCTGGCAACGGCACCGCGCGCCGCCGCCGAGACCGCTTCAACTGCCGCGCCTGCATTGAGGCCGGCGTGCACCCTCACGCCGGCCGCGATCCCGGGTCCATTCTACTTCGATCCGAAACTCCTGCGCTCCGACATCACCGAGGGTCACCCCGGCGCGCCGCTGCGGTTGCGCTTCATCGTCATGGATGCGGCGACCTGCCTGCCGGTCTCCGGCGCACGGGTGGATGTCTGGCAGACGCGCGCCGACGGCTTTTATTCCGGCTATCCCGGACAGGGCGACAATCACCGGATCGATACCGCCGGGGCCACCTTCATGCGCGGAACGCAAATGGCCGACGCGCGCGGCGAAGTCCAGTTCCGCAGCCTCTATCCCGGCTGGTATGGCGGCCGCACCACGCATGTTCATTTCAAGATCTTCATCGACGACAAGGACATGCTCACAGGCCAGATGTATTTCCCCGACGCGCTCAGCCAGTACATCTACGACAATGTCGGCTTCTACCGGCGCAAGGCGATCCGCGACACCTTCAACGGCAATGACGAGTTCGCGCTGTCGGACAGCACGCGCGGCGGATTCTGCGACATCAGGGAAGAGGCGGATCATTACCTCGCGACACTGATCGTCGGGGTCAGCCGCACCGCCGCCGCCGCGCTCCATCGTTCACCGAGGCCGCCGAGCCAACCCCGCGCGATCGTGCCGGGCGTGGCGCCGTCGAAACAGAAGAACGGCTGACAAGATAACGCCGTTTGCGCCTGAACAAGAAAAAGGGGCGAAACGGATCGCTCCGTTTCGCCCCCGTCGATCGTTAGCCTGGCGCTCAGTCGTGCAAACTGGCGGGCTCGACCTTGACGCCCGGGCCCATGGTGGAGGAAACCGCCACGCGCTGGATATAGGTGCCCTTGGCGCCGGCCGGTTTTGCCTTGGCGACCGCATCGGCGAGCGCCTTGACGTTCTGCACCAGCTTCTCTTCCGAGAACGACGCCTTGCCGACGCCGGCCTGCACGATGCCGGCCTTCTCGACGCGGAACTCGACCGAACCGCCCTTGGCGCCCTTCACGGCCGAGGTGACGTCCATGGTCACGGTGCCGATCTTCGGGTTCGGCATCATGCCGCGGGGCCCGAGCACCTTACCGAGCCGGCCGACCAGCGGCATCATGTCGGGGGTGGCGATGCAACGATCGAAATCGATGTTTCCGGCGGTCACCTTTTCGACCAGGTCCTCTGCGCCCACGACATCGGCGCCTGCGGCCCTGGCTTCGTCGGCCTTGGCGCCGCGGGCGAAAACGGCGACGCGAACGCTGCGGCCCGACCCGTTCGGCAAGCTCACCACGCCGCGGACCATCTGGTCGGCATGACGAGGGTCGACACCGAGGTTCATCGCCACCTCGATCGTCTCGTCGAACTTGGCGTTGGCGCGTTCCTTGACCAGCTTGACCGCCTCCGGCAGCGGATAGAGCCTGGTGCGGTCGATGTCGGCACGGGCCGCGCGCGTGCGTTTGCCGAGCTTGCTCATGGCCTCACTCCCCCACCTCGATACCCA
>DATNMT010000186.1:0-6460 GCA_035602495.1 Bradyrhizobium sp. | reverse complement strand
TCCGGATAGGCGTCGATGGTGACGCGCGCCGGATTGCCCTCTCTCACATAGGTGAGGTCGGTCTCCCTGATGTTGGCTTCGATGTAGAGATCGTGCGTCGATACCAGCGGAAAGGCGGATTGCCCGGCATTGAGAAAGGCTCCAACCGCGATGCTCTCGACATTGTTGGGAATGCCGTCGAAAGGCGCGACGATTGAGGTGAGCCGCTGATTGCGCGCAGCTGTATCAACAGCCGCCTGCGCCTGTTTCACGGAGGCCTGCTGGTCGACCGGCATGTCCGGATTGCCGCCGAGTTGGGCGAGTGCCGCCGCGGCCTCCCGTTGCAGGCTGGCCAGATTGGCCTTCGCCGTCTGCAGGTCGCGTATCGCGGCATCGAGCGTGGCCCGGGGCGCGGCACCAGTGTCAAAAAGATGCTGCTGGCGCTCGTAATTGGTTTGCGCGTAGTCGGCCGTCGCCTTGGCCTCATCGATTTGTTTGAGGCGTGCGCGATAGGTCTCGATCAGGGTGCGGGCCTGGTCACGCGCGACGCCAAGCTGCGCCTCGGCATTGGCCAGTGCGATTCGATATGGCTCGGGATCGAGGTTGAAGAGCGAATCGTCTTTCCTGACTGCGGTGTTCGATTTGGCCGCGATGGTAACGACCTGACCCGCGACTTGCGGGCTGATCGAGACATTCACTGCCTGAACGTAAGCATCTTCCTCCGTAACATAGCGACCGGTGGCCAGATAAAGGACTAGCGCTCCGACGATCAAGGCGACGGGGCCCAGGATCAGGAGAGGCCGGCGCCAACGATTCGGCGGTGCGGCCGGCGCGCTCCGATTGCCAGATGCATCTGTCGAGCCAGGATTTTCCCGATTGACCTGAGGCGAATAGCTTGGGGTCGTGCGGGCAACGCTGGGTTCGGCGGCGTCTGAAATCTTTTCGAGGGCGCTATCCCTCATTGCGTGATGTCTCCGCGGTCTTGAGCGCCGCCGTCTGGGTTCGCCATCATGTGACATCACGCAGATCGCAAGTGCCTTGACGGGCGTCATTGTTTCCGGACCCGGCATTCGCGGCCGTTTTATTGCGGAGGCGATCAGGATCGTGGGAACATCCCTTCTGGAACAAGGTGTCAGTTAATCCTGGAGTCGTGAGGACGCCCGCCGACGTGATCGGCATCACGGTACGACGCGTCAACCGCGTGAATGTAGCGTGAGCAGAAGAAGCGTGAGCAAAGATTGAGCCCTGTCAATGCGCGGGGCTTTTTGATCTGCAAAACAAGGTCAGCGATAGCTCCCCGCTGTTGCTGCCCTCCCAGGGCGTTTCCTCCCTGACTTGGACCGCCGGCGAAAGCCGCGCGGTCCTTTTTTGCAAATAAATCTCCGGATTTTGATGGACGGAAAAAGACTCAGTGGAAAACCAGAAAAAAGCAGGAAGCAGTTTTCGGAAACTGAGCAATATTGAACAGCGAACGGGCAACCGGACGGGCATACTCATTTAGTTGGAGTTCGGCCCGCTGGACAGGACCGATGATCCCGGGTGTTGCACTCACGCTCTTCGAAGGAAGCATTATGGCAGAACCTCAACCCCTGTCGTCCATCGTTCCGCTCGCTCCCATTAAGCGTCCTGCCTGTCCGAAGTGCCAGGCCCAGATGATGCTCGCCCAGATCATGCCGGCATTCCTGGGTACCGACCTGCATACGTTTGAGTGCAGGGCGTGCAACCACGTCATCAAGACGCTCGGCGCGTATGACGATCCGATGCAGTCCAGGGAACGCGGGCGCCGCCTTTAGGCGATTTGGTCAGCGCATTAAGATGGCTTGAACCGCTACGTCTCCGATCAACTCCCGACTTCGATCCATTCGCGCCATATGGTCAACAGCGCCGCCATGATCACGGGCCCCAGGAACAGGCCAAGCAATCCAAACGATTGCATACCGCCAAGAATTCCGATCAGCACCAACAAGAATGGCAGTCGCGCAGCACCTCCGATCAGCGCCGGCTGAATGACATTTTCACCGATCAGCAACGTCGCCGCGCCGAAGCTAAACAACCCTGCAGCCACCAACCAGCTACCGTCATGAACAGGCAGTATCAGCGCCGCCGCGGCGAGCGCCAGCCACGCACCGAGCGGCACCATCGCCAGCGTCATCGTCAACACCGTGAAAAGCAGCGGATGTGGCACTCCTGACAGGACATACCCAATGCCGATAATCGCACCTTTCAGGATCGCGGCTGCGACTGTGCCGTTCACGGTAGCGCGGATTGCATCCGCGATTTTGCTCACCAGGCGTTCGCCGGGATCCCCAAGCAGGCGGCCGACGGTGGCTAGTGCGTGATCTGCCAACCATGCACCGTCGCGGAGTACCAGGAACAGCGCGACCAGAGTGATCAGGAATAGAAACAGCCGGTGCAGCAACGCGCCCCCCAGCGTGCCGGTCCAGGCCGTGATATTTTCGGTGTTCACCCCGCGCAGCCATTCCACCAAGACCTCCGGGTTGCTGAGGTTCGCCCGCCACCAGAGGTCAAGGTATTTGCCGGCGATCGGCAGTTCTGCGAGCCAGGCGGGAACCGGTAGTCCGCTCTCCTGCAGCTGATTGAGCGACCGCGCGAAAGCATCGCTGCCCTGCGCGATCTGGTGCACAGCCAAAACGATGGGCACCAGGAGAACGAGACCGGTCATGAGCGTAAACAGCAACGGCGCCAACACCGGAGACCGGCCGCCGAAGACGAGACTCTGGAACCGGGCGTAGATCGGCCAGGCGGTGATGGCGATCACCACGGCCCAGGTCAGCGCCACCAAAAAATCGCGCGCGACCCAGGCCGCCAGCAACACCACCAGGATTGCGATAGCGGCTCGGGTGAGCGCCCGTGTGCGCGAATCGAAAGGCAGCGCCGGCTTCTCAAAGGGCCGGAGCTGGCTTCCATCATTGCTCGGCAAGATTCCATGGCGCGGCATGAGCGATTAGATCCCGGTCGCGCCGGCACATTCTTTTCCGCTGTCGCCGGCTTCAGCAGAGGTTAACTTGCATGCCTGCGCGGACGTTGATGGCCATCAACTGCCAATCTCTTTTCCCGCCGCACTTGACAATCATCATGGTTTTCTCTGGCCGGTCTGCGATTTGTCGCTCGAACGGAATATTCAGGGATCGCACCATGCCGGCTGAACTGGTTGACCTCAATCGCATCCTTCTGACTCTTGCCCGTTCCCGGGAATTTCCCGACGGCTCGTCACGCCATGGATATGATTTCATTGCGCCGCTCGATCCCGAGGGACACATCGATCCGATCCTCTGGAAGAAGTATCGTGACTACTGCCGGGTTCGGCGGTTTTGGGCAGGCGAGGACGACGAAGTCGGTCGCCTCGTGCACAAGCCTGGCGGCGCTGAACACGCACGCTGGGTTTTCGAGTACGATCCCGGTCGGGATGACGACGATGAAGTCGGTTACAAGCTCGGTGAACATGCGTTTTTGCCGGGCGACTATGTCTCGATCAGCGGAAAGGACGGCAAGCTCCAAACGTTTCGCGTCATCAGCGTCAATCCTGTCCTGCTGTCGATGGCCCTGGTCAAATCGTTCGAACTGGAAATCAAGGTGTGATCCCTGATCGCCGTCAACGACAGATTGCGTTGCCGCAGCAGGGTACCGGACGGCTCACCGTCGGAACCAACGATTCGGTGTGGGTAAAGTGAGTTAGCCATGATCAAGGACGTGATGGTTCGGCTCGATGGGACGTCCGGGGATGATGTGCGCCTGGCTGCGGTCAACCAGATCGCCGAAATCTTCGAGAGCCATATCACCGGGCTGTTCTTCAACGTTCTGTCGTCGCTCGTCCCGGACGGGCGCAATGGCGCTGGCGCCGGTCAAGCCGCCAAATTGCTGGATACGGCGAAACAGGCAGGCGACATTATCGAAGCCACGGTGTTCGAACGGCTGACGCGGTTGCAACACCCGAGCAACCTGCGCCGGTTCGACGTGATCGGCGACGGCGATATTTCCGACACAACATTGCCTCTGGCGCGGGCCGTGGATGTCTTTGTGGCGCTTCGGCCGAACGGTCAATCCAACGAACCGCAAGGCCTGATCGAAAGCCTGCTTTTCGGTACTGGGCGCCATCTCTTCTTGGTGCCAGACGATCAGAAGGCGATGGTGCCGTTCGAGAACGTCGTTGTGGCGTGGAACGGAAGCCGGGAGTCGGCGCGCGCGCTCGCCGAGTCTCTGCCTTATCTGCGCCAGGCAAGCAAGGTTGGCATCCTTGTCATAGAGGGTGAGAGTAAGACGGAAGCAGACCCGCTGAAGGGGAATGACGCTGTGCTTCACCTCCGCCACCACGGCATCAACGCGGTAAAATATCGTGCAATCGCCGAAGAAGACGAGATTGCCGACGCGCTGATTGCGGAGTGCCGCCAGCTCAATGCAAACCTGCTGGTGATGGGTAGCTACGGCCACTCGCGTCTGCACGAATTATTGCCGGGCAGCACCACCGATCGGGTGCTGCATCGTTCGCCGCTCCCCTTGCTCATCGCGCACTAAAATGCCGATGCGCCTGCCGCCGTTCCGCTCATCCCCCGGCGGAGCATTGACGGTCGTCAAGGTGACGGCACCAACAGCATCATAGGTTGGATCGAACAACGTACTCAGAGCTGAGGGTCAGCCGGGCGTTAAGGCCGTGCTGGGGTGCTTTGCGTCGGCTTAGGGACAGCTATCATGGCCGCGGTCGATCCGGGAACCCTAATGTGGACTACGGCTTGCGAGATGATCGATCGCGCCGAACGATTGCATCGTCAATTCTTCCAGCCGACGGCCGCAGCGATTGGCGAGCTGAGCTGGGAACCGCCGATCGATATCATCGAGACCGATTCCGAGATCGTGATAACCGTCGCGCTTCCCGGCGTCGACCGCGACGACGTGAAAGTGACGGTTGATGCCGACGGGGTTTCGGTAGTCGGTTTCCGCCGCCCCAGCGCAATCCCGCGTGGCAGTCTCGTTCATCGTCTCGAAATCCCCTATGGAAAGTTCGAACGCCAGATCAGCTTTCCGGCGAGGCGACTCCGGTTTGGCCAATCGGAGCTTGCCAATGGATGTCTCACGCTGAAGTTCTCCAAATAGGCTCTGATGGAAGGGCGGATCGATGTCCGACGCAAATGTGAGCAACGATTCCGGCACCGCGACTGATCAACGCCATCCGGTCATTCCCGAGGATGCAACGATCATCCTGCCGGTTCGAAACATGCTGCTGTTCCCGGGCGTCGTGCTGCCGCTGACGATCGGCCGGCCGTCTTCGATCGCGGCGGCACAGGAGGCGGTTCGAAGCGGCCGCAAGGTCGGCCTGCTGCTGCAGAATGACCCCGACATCGAACAACCCGGTCCCGAACATCTGCGGCGCGTTGGCACCATTGCGGAAATCCTGCGCTACGTTACTCACGAGAATACCCATTATGCCATCTGTCGCGGTTTGCGGCGGTTCCGTGTCGTGGAATTCCTCCCCGGCTTTCCATATCTCGTTGCGCGCGTTGAGGAGATCGGCATCTCCGAAGTGCTGACGCCTGAGGTCGAGGCGCGGATGCGCCTGCTCAAGACCCGCGCCAAAGAGGCGGTCCAGTTGCTGCCGAACCTGCCGCCGGAAATCCCGGCAGCCATCGATAGTCTGGATTCGCCTTCGGCGCTGGCCGACTTTCTTGCCGGCATCATCGACATACCGGTCGGCGAGAAGCAGGATCTACTCGAGACATTCGACGTGACTCAACTGCTCGACAAACTGCTGGGGTTGCTGGCGAAGCGAATCCAGGTTCTGCAGCTTTCGAAGGAAATCAGCGATCAGACCCAGAATACACTGTCATCGCAGCAGCGCGAGCACATCCTTCGCGAGCAACTTCGCCAGATCCAGAAGGAACTGGGCGACGACGACGTCAAGGCCGCGGAAATCAAGGAGCTCGCCGAAAAGATCGATAAGGCGGGAATGCCGAAGGAGGCCGAGGAACAGGCGAGTCGGGAATTGAAGCGGCTCGAACGCATGCCGGAGGCCTCGCCCGAATACGGGATGACGCGGACCTATCTCGATTGGCTGCTCGAACTGCCTTGGTCAAAGCTCGATCCGGAGCGCATCGATATCGCCGAGGCGCGGTGCATCCTCGACGAGGATCATTATGCCCTTGAGAAAGTGAAGCGGCGCATTCTCGAATACCTGGCGGTGCGCAAGCTCAACCCCCAGGGCAAGAGCCCGATCCTGTGCTTTGCCGGCCCCCCGGGCGTGGGCAAGACCTCGCTAGGCCAGTCGATAGCGCGCGCGACCGGACGCGCTTTCCAACGCGTGGCGCTGGGCGGCGTGCACGACGAGGCCGAGATCCGTGGTCACCGGCGCACCTACATCGGCGCCTTGCCCGGCATGATCATCCAGGCGATCCGCAAGGCGGGATCGCGGGACTGCGTCATGATGCTGGACGAAATCGACAAGCTCGGCCGCGGCATCCAGGGCGATCCC
>DATNMT010000169.1:0-3249 GCA_035602495.1 Bradyrhizobium sp. | reverse complement strand
GGCCAATCGCCCCAGCCTTGCGCATTCCCCTTGGGGCCGCTGGCGGTGTCGTAAGGCGGAACCGCCAAAATGCCTTCCACGTTCCAGGCGGGGATAAACTCCACCCTGTTGCCGCCTGGCCCGCCGTAACTGACGATGCGTTGGCCGTTCCCCTGGCTACCCGTCCCGTTTTGCTGGTCATAGAAATCAGACCGGAACTCTTGTTCGAGCCGCGGCGTGACTGTCACGAGCGGCGTCATCCAACTCGGTTGCGCCGCTTGGGTGGCCGAAACCATGTCGAGCCAGGAGCCGAGGGGTGGGGGAAGCGACAACGACGGTTGCGCGTTCTGAGCGTGCGCACCGAAAGGCGCCAGCGCGATCGCCGCTCCAGCCGCCGTCCCCAGCCATCGAATCTTCAATTGGTTGCCGCGATTTTGCGACTCGCTGTTCATGTGCATGCCCCGCCCGATGTCAGCGTCCCCTAACGCTGTATTCGTCGAGATATATCGATCAGCATCGGTTATGCATTGTCAATAACGCAGCTTGCGTTTTTCCACCTTCGCTGGAATGTGTGACATCGCGGCAACAGGCGCAGATTGCGTAATCCCCGTAATCCCCCTGATTTTGGGGCTGAAATGCGCTCTTTCGATTAGGGGCTAAGTAATGAACTGCGCCCCGAAAGTGAGACATTTTAATTGAGTGACAGAGCTTTCCTTAGGAGGCTCCATGTCACAGCAGTGTATGCGTATATTTTCGACGGCGTTCAAGGAATCGGCGGTTCTCCGGCTCGGTACTGGGGAGCGTTTGGCGGAGGTTGCGCGGGAGCTCGGGATCGCCCGCAAGCTGCTCTACGAGTGGCGGGCGGCCTATCGGAAGCTCGGCCTGTCCGGGCTGAACCGTAGGCGAGGCCCGAAACCGAGGTGCGCCCGCGCCAGTCCGGACGCTGCGCCGGCTACGCCGGCTCCGCTTTCCGAACTGGCGCGGGCGCAGGCCAGGATCGCCGAACTCGAGCGCAAGATCGGCCGGCAGCAGGTCGACCTCGATTTTTTTCGCGAAGCCTTGCGTCTCATCGACGCGCGGGACCCTTCGTCTCGCGCGACGCCATCTACGCGGTCATCCAAGCGATGAGCGCGCAGGAGACGCAAGGCGACATCTCCATCCAGCATCTGTGCGGGCTCGGCGGCGTTTCGCGCGCCGGCTTCTATCGTCACGGCGAGGTCAGCGCGCCGGAGCGGACCGAGGCGGACCTGCGCGACAAGATTCAGAAGATCGCGCTCGAAAACCGCTTCTACGGCTATCGGCGGGTCTGTCGGGATCTCTGGCGCATCCATGGCCTGAAGGTCAATCACAAGCATGTCCGGCGGCTCATGCGCGAGGACAATCTGTTGTGTCTGCGCGCCAAGCCTTTCGTTCCCTACACGACCAACAGCCGGCACGAGTTTCCCATCGTTCCCAATCTCGTGCGCGGGCTGGTCCCGACCGGGATCGATCAGATCTGGGTCGCCGACATCACCTACATCAGGCTGGCGACGCAGTTCATCTATCTGGCCGTTGTCCTGGACGCTCACTCGCGCAAGGTGGTCGGTTGGGCGCTCGCCGACCACCTCGAGGCGAGCCTGGCTGTCGAAGCGCTCGACATGGCGTTGGCGGCCCGCCGTCCCGCGCGCGGTCTCATCCACCACTCCGACCGCGGCGTGCAATACGCCTGCCATGAATACCGCGAACGGCTGGAGGCCCACGGCGTCAAAACCAGCATGAGCCGCGCCGGCAACCCCTACGACAACGCCAAGGCCGAGCGCTTCATGCGAACCCTGAAGGAGGAGGAAGTGAACGCGAAAACCTACGCCACGATCGAGGAAGCCAGAGCCGACATAGGCGCCTTCATCGAAAACGTCTATAACAGAGGCCGACTGCATTCCGCGCTCGGCTACAAACCCCCGGTCGAGTTCGAAGCCGATCTCGCCCGGCTCGCAACCGTCTGAAAGGACAAACCCAGAGCTGTCACTCAATCGCCGTGTCTCAGCCGAGGGGCGCAGTCCAGGTTCTTCACTGGCGTGCGATAACGGGAATAGCCCGGAACGGGCCGGAGGAAGAAATTCTGATCGAGATGATGGCTGCCGGAGAGATTGTCGCCGCCGATGAGATTGGGGTTTTCCCGCTCCAAGTCGAGAGGCGAGAAGACCGCCTGCCCGAGGATGCGCCCTCGAAGCCCCGGTGCACAGGACTCCAGTATATCCAGGACGCGCGCGGCAAAGGGCGCCTTGGCCTCGTCCCAGGTCTTTGCGGCGATCTCGCCTTTCGCGTCGCCTGATATTTCGGCCGGCAGCACGCGCACCTGCACCCAGACCACGTGCTGGCCTGCCGGCGCCCGCGTGGGATCGATCGCCGTGGGTTGGCCGACGACCAGCACGGGTTCGGCGGGCAGCAATCCCGCCGACGCCTCCGCATAGACCCGCGCCATCATTTCGAGATCGGGCGCGACATGTACATAGGCGAAGCGTTGCAACTCGGCCCCGGCTCGCCAGTCGGGCAACCCGTCCAGCGCCAGATGGATCATCATCGTGCCCGGCCCGGCGCGGAAAGCCGCCACGCTGCGGTCGAAGCCTGCCCGCGCCGGGTCCGAGGCGAGCAATTTGCCGAATACGAGCTTGGGGTTCGCGTTGGCGATAACGGCGCGCCCGGCCTCGAGCTTGCGTCCGTCGGCGAGCGTCACGCCGGTGGCGCGGCCGGAACCCGTCTCGATGCGCGCGACCGGCGCGCCCAGGATAACCTCGCCGCCCTTCGCCTTCAGCATCCCTACCATCGCCGAGATGATCGTATCCGCGCCGCCTTTTCCGATCACCATCCCAAAATTCTGGTTCACCATGCATTCGAGATAGGGAAACAGCGCGCCGCCCGCGACATCGGGCGCGAAATCGAGGTGCAGCCCCCAAGCCGCCATCATCGCCATCACCTTGGGATGAGAGAAGCGCGCGTCGAGAAAATCTCGCGGCGTCGCCAGCAGCAGCCGCAGCGTCTCGAAGATCCAGCCCGAGCCTCTCTCCCGCCAAGCCTTCCAAACGACATTCGCGGCCGCCAACGAGGGCATGGGCGAGCCCAGAAGAGCGAAGACATGGGGAGCATCGAGTCCGAAGCGCGCGACGAGATCGCGCCACGCCTGCGCGTCGGCGGGCGAAAGCGCCGAAATGCGTGCGACCGTCGTCTCCAGATCCCGGCTGACGCCGAGAAACGAGCCGTCACGAAAGACGCTCGCGAAACAATCCGTCGCCG
>DATNMT010000159.1:0-16115 GCA_035602495.1 Bradyrhizobium sp. | reverse complement strand
GTCCGACCAGGATTTGATGGACGGTTTTCAGCTCACCGGCCTGTTCCTGCTGCGCCACGTGCTGGAACCGCGCGGCCAGGGCCATTCCGACGCCCGCGACGGATTTATCAACGCGGTGACCAAACACCGGGCGCGAATCAGTTCGGCGGTTTGACCGTCCCCTTTACGAACGGAGAACCCGTACTCCGCGGCCCATCATTAGGCGCTGCGGCCCAGGCCATTTTCTGCCGTGAACACCTGTGGTTATAGGTCCTGCTTTCGCAGGCACGACGATGGTCTTGCCCGATTCAGCCCAAGAGTTTAACCCCTCCTTATGGGAAAACGACAGACACCGCCGGAAGATCCGGCCGAAATCCACGAGGTCATGCTGCGCGATGCGCTGGAAGAGCGCTATCTCGCCTACGCGCTCTCGACCATCATGCACCGCGCGTTGCCCGACGCCCGCGACGGGCTGAAGCCGGTGCACCGGCGCATCCTCTATGGCATGCGGCTGCTGCGGCTCGAGCCCGGCACACCGTTGAAGAAATCGGCAAAAATCGTCGGCGACGTGATGGGCTCGTTCCATCCGCATGGCGACCAGGCGATCTACGACGCCATGGTGCGGCTGGCGCAGGATTTTTCGACGCGCTATCCGCTGGTCGACGGCCAGGGCAATTTTGGCAATATCGACGGCGATAACGCGGCCGCCTATCGCTACACCGAAGCGCGCATGACCGAGGTCGCGCGGCTGTTGCTGGATGGCATCGATGAGGACGGCGTCGAATTCCGCCCCAATTACGACGGCCAGTCGAAAGAGCCGGTGGTGCTGCCCGGCGGCTTCCCGAACCTGCTCGCCAACGGCGCACAGGGCATCGCGGTCGGCATGGCGACCTCGATCCCGCCGCACAACGTCGCCGAACTGTGCGATGCGGCGCTGCACCTGATCGACAAGCCGGATGCGAAGTCGAAGTCGCTGTTGAAATGGGTCAAGGGTCCGGACTTTCCGACTGGCGGCATCGTCGTTGATTCCAAGGAGAGTATTGCCGAGGCCTACATGACCGGGCGCGGCTCGTTCCGCACCCGCGCGCGATGGACCCAGGAGGAGGGCGCGCGCGGCACCTGGGTCGTGGTGATTACCGAAATCCCGTGGCTGGTGCAGAAGAACCGCCTGGTGGAGAGAATTTCTGACCTGTGCCACAACGAAAAGAAGCTGCCGCTGGTTGGCGACGTCCGGGATGAATCAGCTGAAGACATCCGCCTCGTGATCGAGCCGAAATCCCGCGCCGTCGATCCCGAGCTGATGATGGAATCGCTGTTCCGGCTGACCGAGCTCGAAAGCAAGATCCCGCTCAACCTCAACGTCCTGATCAAGGGCCGGATTCCGAAGGTAGTTGGCCTTGCCGAGTGTCTGCGCGAATGGCTCGACCATCTGCGCGACGTGCTGGTGCGCCGCTCCAATTACCGCAAGACGCAGATCGAGAACCGGCTGGAGGTGCTCGGCGGTTACCTGATCGCCTATTTGAACATCGACAGGGTGATCAAGATCATCCGCACCGAGGATGAGCCGAAGCCGGAACTGATGAAGGCGTTCAAGCTGACCGAGGTCCAGACCGACGCCATTCTCAATATGCGGCTACGGTCCTTGCGTAAGCTCGAGGAAATGGAGATCCGCACCGAGGAAAAGAATCTCCGGAGCGAGCTGAAGGGCATCAAGACGCTGCTCGGCTCCGAGGCGGAGCAGTGGTCCAAGGTCGGCGACCAGGTCCGGAAGGTTCGCGACATCTTTGGTCCGAAGACGCCGCTCGGCAAGCGCCGCACGACGTTCGCCGACGCACCCGAGCACGACCTCGCCGCGATCGAAGAAGCCTTTGTCGAGCGCGAGCCGTGCACCGTGGTGATTTCCGAAAAGGGCTGGGTCCGCACGCTCAAAGGTCACGTTGCCGATCTCTCGACGCTTACCTTCAAGACCGACGACAAGCTCGACCATGCGTTCTTCGCCGAGACCACCTCGAAGCTCCTGCTGTTTGCGACCAACGGCAAGTTCTACTCGCTCGACGTCGCCAAGCTGCCGGGCGGTCGCGGCCACGGCGAAGCTATCCGGATGTTCATCGACATGGAGCCGGAAACCACGATCGTCTCGCTATTCGTCAACAAGGGCGGCCGCAAATTCCTGATCGCGAGCCTCGAAGGCCAGGGCTTTGTCGTCAACGAGGATGACTGCGTCGGCAATACCCGCAAGGGCAAGCAGGTGCTGAACGTCGAGATGCCGAACGAGGCGCGCGCGATCGCGACGGTTACCGGCGACATGGTCGCGGTGATCGGCACCAACCACAAGATGGTGATCTTCCCGATCGACCAGGTGCCGGAAATGGCGCGCGGCCGCGGCGTCCGCCTGCAGAAATACGCCAGCGCGGGGCTGTCGGATGTCGCCACCTTTGATTCCAAGGCCGGCCTGACCTGGAAAGATTCGGCCGGCCGCGAACAGGCCATGAGCTGGAAGGAATTGTCCGACTGGCGCGGCAACCGCGCCGACGCCGGCCGCCTCGCGCACGGCCTGCCGAAGTCGAACAAGTTTGGACGAGCGGTGGAGTAGGGCGGGCGTGGAGCCGGGGTCCCGTGTCCCGGATGCGGTGCAGCGTCCTTCACGCTGCACCGCAAGGCCGGAACCCAGATCGCGGGAATACGCGCCGTGGTGCGGATCAGCGTAGCGTGATCCGCCACTACGGCGCCGAGATGACGGATTGCGCCTCCGAATTGAACTAATCCGGAGCCTACGGGCTTCGGACTAACCGCCAATCACTTTGCGATAGCGCCAGTTTTCTTAGACCATCCAAATAATGCACGATCAAAAACCCGCATAGAGACACGGTGCTCCTCAGCCGCGTTTCTGCAAAACCCTACGTATATGTTCCAAAACTCATATGTGTACGTCGGGATCTTTCCGACTCCCAAGGTTCCCAAGGCTCGCACATCAAGAATTGGGTAAGCGTCGTTGTGACAAACATGCAAAATGACGCTGGCCATCGGCCATCCAACCCCAGCCAGTCCAATCAGCGAAGTCACCCTACATCGTTCGGTATGAGCACTAAACGCGATCCTTGTTACTTCACGTACCTCATCTTCGGAATTTCGCTTTGCATGTCCTGTTAAGCGCGGTGATTCCACTCGGCAAGTCTCATGAACTGTTCTTTGCCTAGCGATGAGTGGATACGCACAAAGTTGCGTACCTCCTCGATCATGATGTCCTCGGATTCGACTTTTTCGCTTGTATCATACCAGTCGCTTGCATCGACTGAGAATGCTTTCGGCAGCGTAAAGCACACTGCTACTGCTCTTTCATCAGGTTTATCGGACATTCGGTTATCCTCTAGCCCCGGATGGCCCGGCGCGACGCGCTCTATGCGGAGGAAAAATTTTGGCAAGCAAATTCGAAAAGATTTCGAAATAATCACATTCGACATTACGTCAGGATGACTTGGCCGGCCCAGTTGGAGCCGCAGCCCGAAATACGGTGACGCCGCACCTAACTACAAAAGGCCGACGTGGCGACTTGCCTCCATTCGTTCATGCAGAACACGGACGATCTCGATCAGGCCAGGACTGAGAGCGCGGTAGAAGATCACGTGCACGGGATCACCGACCTTAGCCTCGCGGCTTTCATTGCGGCTGTGCCGGATGTGGAAACAGCGAACGCCGGCGGATAATTCGCTGCGGTCCACCGTTGATAGTCCCAGCGGCTCTGCCGCGATCCGCCGCATCGCCGCCGTCAACAATGCGCGGTAACGAATGCGCGCCTCGGCTCCGTGCATGGTCTCGCTGGTGCGCAGCAGTGCGGCGATATCGGCCTTCGCCGGATCGGACAACCGATAGCGCGGCATGAATCACGACGCTGCCGAGGTTGAAAGGCGGTCGAGAGTTGCATCGAGGTCGGCGTCGTCGATCTCGGTGAACGCGCCGCCTTCCAGCGCGTCGAGCCCGGCTTTGATGTGGGTGCGCAGTAGCTCGACTTTCAATTCGTCTTCTTGGAGACGCTGCTGCAGGCCGCGCACGGCGTCGCGCACTGCTTCGCTGGCGTTCTGGTATTTGCCGGCCCGAACGATTTCTTCGACGAAGGCGTCCTGCTCGGCGGTAAGATTGATGTTGCGGGTTGGCATCGCGGATTTCCCATCAAGGCCCGCAATATAGGGCTATTGGCAATCTTTGCCAATGCCTTGGCATGCGAAATCGTTTCATGCCGTCACCACGCTCATTTGGCGTGCCAGCCTTAGATCAACCCCGCCAGCCGCAACGCCACGCCTGCCGCGCATGAGCCTCCGAGCACCGTCAGCATGCCGAGCTTGAAGCGGAACACCGCGGTTGCCGCCGCGATCGCCAGAGCCAATGCGGCAACATCGACGCTTGAGAACACCGGCATGTCGAACGACAGCCCGAACGAACTGACCTTGGTGGTCTCCCGGAACACGGTGTGCAGCGCGAACCAGACCGACAAATTGAGGATCACGCCGACCACCGCGGCGGTGATCGCGGTCAGCGCGCCAGCCAGTCCCTTGTTGCCGCGCAGAGTCTCGATGAACGGCGCGCCGAGAAAGATCCAGAGAAAGCAGGGCGTGAAGGTGACCCAGGTCGCGAGCAAGCCGCCGAGCGTGCCGGCCAGCATCGGCGACAAGGTGCCGGGATCGCGGAAGGCGGCCATGAAGCCGACGAACTGCAACACCATGATCAGCGGACCCGGCGTGGTCTCGGCCATGCCGAGGCCGTCGAGCATCTCGCGCGGGCTCACCCAGTGATAATGCTCGACCGCCTGCTGGGCGACATAGGCCAGCACCGCATAGGCGCCGCCGAAGGTCACCATCGCCATCTTGCTGAAGAACAGCGCGATCTGGCTGAACACATTGCCCTCGCCAAACGCGATCAGGAGGGCTGCGACCGGCGCCAGCCAGATCAGCAGCCAGACCGCGCCGACCTTCAGCGCGTGCGGGATATTGGGGCGCGCGTGGTCGGGTATTTCCTCGCCGAGCATGCTGTCGGCCGCGCCGCCCTTGCCGCCGCCATGCGGAACGGCGGCAAATTCCGGCCGTCCGCTTTTGGCCCCGACATAGCCGATCACGCCGGCGGAAATGATGATGATCGGGAACGGCACGTCGAAGAAGAAGATCGCGACGAAGGCGATCGCCGCGAGCCCGATCATGATCCGGTTGCGCAGCGCGCGTTTGCCCACGCGCACCACGGCTTCGATCACGATCGCGAGCACCGCGGCCTTCAACCCGAAGAACAACGCCTCGATCACCCCGACATGGCCGAAGGCGGCGTAGACATAGCTCAAGCCCATGATGGCGATCACGCCGGGGAGAATGAACAGGCCGCCGGCCATGATGCCGCCGGCGGTCCGGTGCAGGAGCCAGCCAATATAGGTCGCAAGCTGCTGCGCCTCGGGGCCGGGCAGCAGCATGCAATAGTTCAGCGCGTGCAGAAATCGGCTTTCGGAAATCCAGTTCTTCTCCTCGACCAGGATGCGGTGCATGACCGCGATCTGCCCCGCCGGGCCGCCAAAACTCAACAGCGCCACCCGCAGCCAGACCCGAAAAGCCTCGCCGAAGCTGATGCCGTGACCGGCATCAGCCTTGGCGTTGGTGTCGATCACAGGGATATCGGTCACGGCTTGGCCTTGTTGGTCGGCCAATTATGAGTCTCCCCGGTCGCGTCCCGGCACCAGCGGTAGAACGCATCGTAGAGCATGATGCCGGCCTCGAGCTGTTCGAGATCGTCGTCAAACATCCGCGACAGGCCGAGCGACGCCGCGAGCAGGCCGGGCGCCTCCGGTGAGAGATCGAGCCGGTCGGTGTCGGCGGCGCGCACCATGGTTGCAAGCCGCAACAGCGGCGGTGTCGCCAGACCAAACTCCTCGATCATGACGTCGAAGGTGCAGAGCTCGCCGCGATGGCTCCAGAACACGTGTTCGATGTCGAACGGCGCGGCGTTGAAGCGCTCGCCAACGGCTGTGACCTCGGCGGGTGCCACGAACAGAAACACCGCGTTCGGATCGACGAAGCGACGGATCAGCCAGGGACAGGCGATACGATCGATCTTCGGTCGCGCGCGCGTCACCCAGACGGTGCGTCCCTGCGCGTCGCGCGGGGGGAGTTTTGATGCCGGCACCAGCGGAAGTTTCGCTGCTTTCCAGCCTTCGAAGCCGCCTTCGAGCGTCTCGGCTTCGACGTGGACGTGCCGCAGCCAGGCGGCGGTGCCCTGCGCCAGTTTCTCGCCGCGCAGGCAGACGACGATGGCCGCGCGGCCTGCGAACTCTTCGCCCCAATCGCCGGCCTCTTCGTGGTTACGTTTGATCGCACCGGGAATAAGCCTAGGGTCGGCGGCGAAGTCTTCGTCCGTGCGTACGTCGATCAGGGCAGGCATATTTGCCGTCCCGATCAGGCGTGCAAGTTTGTCGGTGGATATATAGGTAAATGATGACATGAGGGCGCCCTCGTGAAAGAAACGGGACGCGATACTTGGGCATGTCGCCTCGTGGGGGGATCGCAGAACCCCCATGACCTTATTACAGCGAAACCGGCGCAGGCTGTCAACTCGCTCGCGCGATTTTGTCGCCTGACGTTTAGGTGAGGGGCTCAAAATGCATTCGTTCGCTGCGGCAGGCGCCGGGTTCCTGCTCGCCGTGCTGTGGTTCGATCTGATGTTCGACGTGCAGACGCGCAAACATCCCGGCGATGTGTTGCCACCGGAAGTGCTCGCTTCGATTTCGGCCTATTACCGCCGTGTCACCACCGAAGCCTACCCGATGAACCGTCTGGTCGCCGTTGTGATGCTGCTGACATTAGCCGCCATCTGCGCCGAGATCGTAGAAGACAAAAATCCCTGGTGGATCGGTTGGGGGTCGATCGTGCTTGCCGGCAGCGGTTTTGTGCCGACCATGATCCGCACCGTGCCGAACGCCCGGCGGCTGGGGAGTGGAAGCGATACGCCGGAAGAGCAATCGCGGCTCGCCCGCGCGGTGTGCCGCGATCACGTGTTCAGCTTCGCGCGGATGCTTGTGGTGCTGATCCTGCAATTGATCGCACGCTAATGACGATGCGACGGCGCGGCTTTGCGCAAATCGGCCGTGCAAAATTTTGGCGGTTGATGGCAGCAACGGCCCGCCTTGCGCGGTCTGGATAGAGCAGCGACGTTGAATTAGTCTTTCATCAAGCGGACGAAGATGTCGTCTCTGCGGCTGACGAGCCGACCTCTGCGCTTGCTGCCTCGAACGGCTCTCCGCAATAGCGACACAGGAGACGTGGGTGACCGAATGGATCGGGGTGGCGATCGCCCTGGTGTCGAGCTTTCTCGGCGGGTCGGCGGCGGCAATTACCCGCTATCTCGTCGGCAATGCCGATCCGGTTACGCTGGCGATCCTGCGCTGGGGCATCGGGTTTGCCTGTCTGCTGCCGGTCGCGGTGTTGATGGGCGTGAAATGGCCGCCGCGCCGCGATTGGCCGGCCGTAACACTTCTCGGCCTCTGCTTCTTCGGCCTGTTTTTCGTGCTCTATAACATTGCGATCGGCTTCACGACCGCGGCGCGCGCCAGTCTTGCGCTGGCGACGTTGCCGCTGCACACCATGGCGGTCGGGGCGTTGCTCCGCGTCGAGCCGCTGACGATGCGGAAGACGACGGGCGTTTGCGTTGCGGTCCTGGGCGTCATCGCAGCCCTCGCGGCCGGCCTTTCGGCCGCGCCGCCGGGCGCGTGGCGAGGTGAGTTGATCATGACCGGCGCGGTGTTTTGCATGGCGTTCTATAACGTGCTGTCGCGTCCCTTCATTCAGCGCTCGAGCGCGCTGGGTTTCCTCACCGTCGGCATGGGCGCGGGCGCGGCCGCGCTGATCCTGGTGGGAGCGCTGACCGGCAGTGTCGGGGTGCTGGGCCATTTCAGCGCCCCGCAATGGATTGCCGGCGTCTATCTCGGCATCGGCGGCGGCGCGTTCGCCTTCATCCTGTGGGTGATGGCGCTCGAGCGCGCGACGCCGACGCGCGTGGCCGCGACCATGACCGTGAATCCGATCGCGGCGGGACTGCTCGCCACCCAACTTGTCGGCGAGCCGATCACGCCCAATCTCGTGGTCGGGCTGGTCGCGGTATTCGCGGGGATCTGGATCGCGACCACGGAGGTGAAGAAGGTTTAGGCCGGGCGGCGCGCGACGTAGCCGATTCTCAGCCCCGGCTCGAAGCCGCAACGCTGATAGAAGCGGTGAACGCGGGGGTCGTTTCGGCCGCTCTGCAGCAGGACATGGTAGCAATCCTTGGCCCAGGCCGCTGCAAGCGCCGCGTCAACCACGGCGCGTCCGTGGCCTCGGCCTCGAAATTCGGGATGAGTGACGACGTTTTCGAGAAAGCCGTGCCGCCCTCCGGCGCGCAAGAGATTGGGTGCCGTGATCAGCATGCAGGTCGAAACGATGCTGGCGTCGATCGCGGAGACGAACACCGCAACGCCGTCATGGGACAGCATTTCCAGCCAAATTCGCTCGGCTCTCTCGATCGGCTCGGCGCTGGCGCTGACCTCGGCAACGCGAAACAGGTCGAGCAGTGAGGCAAGGTCCGCGCGTTGGGCAAGCCTGGCAAGCGGCATCTGACACCGAAGGTTCGAATCGGAATCAGTCTAGATGATTTGGCAGAGTCACGCCGCGGCGATGGCCTCGATCTCGATCATGAAATCCGGGGACGGCGTCGCGTTTCATTTTCGGCTTCCTCTCTCGGCATCGTCGTGCCCGGCCTTGTGCCGGGCATCCACGTCTTTGCCTCAAAGAAAAAAAGGAAGACGTGGATACGGGTCAAGCCCGGCCATGACGGGTTGGAGGGCACATGCTCAATTCCGCGGCGCGGATATCGGCGGAGGCCCGAGGCCGATCGCCTTCTTCGGCTTCAGCGTACCGATGTAGAATGATGACCCCGCGACGAGAAAGAGCGCGACAAGATAGACCACATAGGATTGCGGCGGGGTAATCGCCCACCGCACAATACCTCGGATCGCTGCAGCCGGACCGGTCTCGTTTTCCATGCCGTGTTTTCCTCGAAACAGCCGCAAATGGAAAGAGGCAAATGCGGCGCGGGCATTCGATGGTCAAGGCGCCGCCGGTTCCTTGCGCAGCAAGCACAGCGCCAGCAGTGCCGCGAGGCTGAGCGCGGACGAGACGATCAGGACGCGGCTGCCCATGGCGTCGATCAACAGACCGAACGCCAGCGGTGCGGCCGCCTGGGCCATGCGGGCCGGCGCGCCGATGATGCCGAGCCGGTAGCCGTAATTTTGCGGACCGAAGATTGCCAGCGGCAGCGTGCCGCGCGCGATGGTGAGAACGCCGTTGCCGGCGCCGTGAAAGATCGCGAACAGGCCGGCCGCGGCGCCGCCGCCGAGCGCGACGATGACTGCGCCGATCGGGTGCATCAGGCAGGCGAGCCGGGTCGACAGCAGCGGATGATAGCGGCTGAGCAGGCTCGCTTCCACGATGCGGGCGGCCACCTGCGCAGGCCCGATCAGGGCGCCGGCCGACACCGCCTGCAGCGTGGTCGCGCCCGCGGCCTCCAGAATGCGCGGCAGGTGCGCCGCCATCGCGCCGGTGACGCTCCAGGCGGCCGCGAAAGCGAAAGCCAGAAGCACCGTAGTCCGGTCGATCGGAATGTGAGGCTTTGTCGATGCCGCGACGGCCGCCCTGGCGCCCTTCACGGGCGGCAGCATGAAAAAATTGATCGGCAGACCGATCAGGATGTGGGCTGCCGCCCAGGCAAAGCAGGTGTTGCGCCAGCCGATGCTTTCGAGGCCAAGCGCCGTCAGCGGCCATCCGACGGTGGAGGCAAACCCCGCGATCAGCGTGATGCCGGTAATCGAGCGTCGCGCGGCGTCGCCATAGATGCGCCCGAGCGCGCCGAAGGCGGCATCGTAAAGTCCAAACCCCATGCCGATGCCCAGCAGCAGCCAGGCCATCACCAGCACCGGAACGGAGTAGGTGGCGCCGAGGAGTGCCAGCCCCGCCGCCAGCGTCAGATTGGAAATCGACAGTACGGACCGGCCGCCGACCAGGTCGATCTGGCGGCCGACGCGCGGGCCGAGCAGGGCCGAGATCACCAGCGAGGCCGAGAAGGCGGCAAAGATCCAGTTCGAGGAGACGTCGAGGTCGCGCGCGATCGGATCGGCGAGGATTGCCGGCAGGTAGTAGCTGGAAGCCCAGGCCAGCGTCTGGGTGGTGCCGAGCGCCACGATGATTGGAAGCGGGCGCACGCTCATGGCTTACGCGCCATCCTTATTCCTTGCCGGCGGCATCCACATCCGTATCCGGTTCTGCTTGCTTGCGGCGCATTTGCATCCGCCGCGCCACGGGCGTCAAGTCGTCCGCGGTTCCGGCCATGATGCTTTCGCCGCGCAGCATTGCGCGGCATAATAGACCCTATGGACCCGACACCCCGACTGCGCCTGATCAACTGGCTGGCGAGCCAGGGCCTGAGCGGCTTGCCCGAGAACGACCTGATCCGCGGCTTCTGCGAGCGTTGCCGGGCAGGCGATCTCGATCTTTCCCGCGCCAGCGTTTTCATCGATACCCTGCATCCGATCTTCGAAGGGCGTGGATTTCGCTGGAACGATACCGCGACCAACGAAAGCGACATGTTCGAATACGGCTCGACCAGCGAGGGCGAAGCCGCACAGAACTGGCGCCGCTCCATTTTCTATCACATGCTCGAGGGCGGCATCGAGGAACTCGAGATAGATTTCACCGATCGCGCCTCGCTGGATTTTTCGCTGATCGACGAACTCGGCGCAAAGGGACACCGGCATCTTGTCGCGTTCGTGCACCAATTCGGCGAAGCCGGCACGCTCGGCCAGATGGACTGCGTTTACTCCTACTGGGTGACGCGGCGCGAAGACGGGTTTGGTGAGCACGGCCTCGCCGCGCTGCGCGACCTGGTGCCGGTGCTGGGGCTCGCAATCAAGTCGGGCGCGCAGGTGGATATCGCCCGCACGCTGGGCCGGGTCTATCTCGGGCGCGACGCGTCGGAACAGGTGCTGCGCGGAAAAATCTCGCGCGGCGTGACCGAACGCATCAATGCCGTTTTGTGGTTTTCCGACCTGCGCGGTTCGACGGGGATCAGCGAGCGAATCGGACCCGACGAGATCATTCCGTTTCTCAACGATTACGCGCAGGCTTCCATCGACGCCATCCATGACGCCGGCGGTGACGTATTAAAACTGATCGGCGACGGCGTGCTGGCGATGTTCACCAGCGAAGACATGGCGCTCGCCAAGCGCATGGCGCTGCGGGCCGAGCGTCGCTTCCGGCGCAACATGGCTTCGCTCAATGCCCGTCGCTCCGCCGAGGGCCGGCCGACCACGTCGGCCTATGTCGGCCTGCATGTCGGTGAAGTCTTTTACGGCAACATCGGCAGCGAGGACCGGCTCGACTTCACCGTGGTGGGGCCGGCGGTCAACGAAGTCAGCCGCATTGCGTCGATGTGCAGTTCGGTCGATCGCGAACTCCTGGTGTCGACGGCCTTTCGGGACGGCCTCGATGCCGCGGGGCGGCGTTACCTGGTATCCACCGGCCGCTTTGCGCTGCGCGGCATCGGCCGCGCGCAGGACCTCTATACCCTCGATCCCGACATCGCGGCCGACGAGGTCGTGGCCGGGAGCTACGAGCGCTATCTGGCCAGTTAAGCTGCTTTCGCCCGCATCGCATACAACGCAACGGCCAGCAGCGAGGCTATCGTCAGCACGACGCCGAGCGCGAACATCGCCTCATGCGACACCGTCGCCGCGAGCCACACGCCGATCGCCGCGCCCATCATCTGCCAGAAGCCGAGCAGTGCCGAGGCGGCGCCTGCCTTCTCGCCGAACGGGGAGAGCGCCTGCGCGGTGCCGAGTGGATTGATGATGCCCATGCCAAGCAGAAACACGCAAATGGCCGCCAGGAAAGGCAGGAAGGTGGCATGGAAGATCGACACCGCGACAATGGCGATGCTGCCGCCGGCCGCCGCCACAAGCCCGCCCCTGATCGAGCGATCGAGGCCGAAGCGCGGCGCCAGCCGTGTCGCCAGCATGCCGGCGGTGAAAACGACCATCACGGTGCCCGCGAAAAACAACCCGAGCTGGACCGGCGTGAAGTGCATCCCTTCGATCAGAATGCGGGGTGCAGCCGAAAACATCGCGAACAGCCCGCCCATGATCAGGCTGACGGTCGCGGCCGGAACCAGGAAGCGGCGGTCGGCGATCAGGCCGAAATAATTCCTGGCGATCGCGAGCGGATTGAGCGGGATTCGCGTCGAACGATGGGTTTCGCCGAACACCGTGCCATACGCGGCAGCGCCGATCGCCGCAAACAGGCCGACAAAGGCGAATTCGGCGCGCCAGCCGAAATAATGATCGAGCGCGCCGCCGAGCAGGGGCGAGAAGCCGGGCGCCGCCGCCATCGCGATCATGATCAGCGCCATCGCGCGCGCGAGCGCGGCGCCGGTAAAGAGATCGCGCGCGATCGCCCGCGACAACACCGAAGTCGCGCACGCGCCGGCGCCCTGGATCACGCGGCCGGTCAAAAGGCCCGGCAAATCTTTGGCAAGCCCGCACCAAATGCTGCCGACGAGGAACACCATGAAACCCGCCAGCACCGGCCAGCGCCTTCCGTAGCGGTCCGAGATCGGCCCGACCACGAGCTGGCCGACCGCGAACACGGCAAGGAAAATCGTGATCGCCGAGGTCACCGCCGCGCTCGACACGTTCAGCGAGGCCGCCATCGCCGGCAATGAGGGCAACAGGATGTTGGTGGCGAGCGTTCCCGTCGCCGCAAGTGCCGCGAGCACCGCAACTTGCGTGACCGTGGAGCCAGTTTCCGGGCGTGGGATTGCGGCAATCGTTGAAACGGTCTCGTCGGTCATGGAAGCTCCGGTTAATATGAGATGATACATATCATATTAAACGGGAGAGGGAACCTCCAATTCACCACCTGTCATGCCCGGACTTGATCCGGGCATCCATGATTTCACAAAAGTCTTACGAAGACGATGGATTGCCGGGCCAAGCCCGGCAATGACGGAATCATCGTCAGCACGCCTGTGCTGCCTTTGCTCCGTCGCCGACCATCTCCGGCTGCCGCGCCAGCGCCACCGCCGGCGAGGCGAGGATCACCAGCGCCTGGGCGCCGAAGATCGCGACCGCGAGATAAAGGCAGGCTTCCGCGCCGTAAATTCCGCCGACGATGGCGCCGAGCGCGGAGCCGAGCGGGCGCGCGCCGTAGCTCATGATGTTGATGGCGGAAACCCGACCCAACAAACGTGGCGGCGTCACCGATTGCCGCAAGGTCGTGGTCGAGATCACCCACAGGATCGGTCCGACCCCGAGCAGGAAGAAGCTCAATCCCGCAAGCCACGGCGCCGGAATGAAAGTCGTCAGCGCCATCACGGCCGCGGCGGCAAGGCCGGTCACCGGGCCCAACCCGATCACGGTGCCGAACGCGAGGCGCTTCATCACCCGCGTGGCCAGTAGCGCGCCCACCACCATGCCGACGCCGTACATCGCCAGCGTGGTGCCGACGCCGGTCGCCGACAGTCCGAGACGGCGCACCGCGTAGGGCACGAATACCGCCAGCAGCAGGAACGACGCGGTGTTGAAGATGAACTGCGTGACGAACACCGGCCGCAACAGCGGATGATGCAGGACGAAGGAGGCACCTTCCTTGATGTCCTGCAGCGGATGGCGACGCGGCGCGGGCGCGCGGGCGGGCTCGTAGATGCCCGACAGCAGCACCACCGCGATCACCGAGAGCGCCGCGGCAAATCCAAAGGCCAGCGCCGCACCCACCCAACCCACCAGCACACCGCCGAGCGCCGGGCCGCTGGCAAAGGCGATGGTGCGCGCCAGTTCGATCCGGGCATTGGCCGCGGGCAACAGGCTGGATGACACGAGCGACGGCACCAGCGCCGGCGCCGCGACGCTGTAGACCACGGTGCCGCACACCGCGGCGAAGCCCGCGAGCGCCAGCAGGGGCAATGTCAGGAGGTCGAGCGCGATCAGCAGGAGGACCGCCAGCAGCGCCGCGGCGCGCAAGGCTTCCGCGCCCGCCATCAGGCGCCGCCGCGAGATGCGGTCGGCGAGCAGGCCGGCGGGGATCGCAAACAGGATGAACGGCAGCGTCAGCGCGGTCTGCAACAGGCCGGTCTGGCCCTCGCCGACGCCGAGCATCAGCACCGCGACAATGGGAGCGGCCGCGAGCGCGACCTGCTCGGCCGATTGCGCGGCGAGGTTGGACCAGGCCAGGCGGTTGAAGGTAGGGGGCAGGTGAGACGTCATATCGGCGGACATGGCGGATTTCCGTGAATGTGGGGTTGGATTGCACCTTGCGGCCTTGGGACAACCAAACCCACCCGCTTCCCGACTGCCGACTGTTTAGGCTCCAGATGCATTTGCAAATGAGTTGCAATTAAAGACAATATCCCCCACCTTGTCAGAATGGATGCCCGAAGCCCCGATTTGCCGGCTGATTCCGCCCCCAGGGTTCCCCCAACGCCGCTGCCGGAGCAGGCAGGCTGGCGCGGGGAACGGGGCACGCCGTCGCTCGCCGACATGTTCGCGACCGTGCGGACGGCCAAACAAGGCCCGTTCTGGCGCAAGCTGCTGGCGTTCCTCGGTCCGGGCTACCTGGTCGCGGTCGGCTATATGGATCCCGGCAACTGGGCGACCTCGCTCGCCGGCGGTTCCAAATTCGGCTACGCGCTGTTGTTCGTGGCGATGCTGTCCAACCTGATGGCGATCGTGCTGCAGTCGCTGTGCACGCGGCTCGGCGTCGGCGCCGGGCGCGACCTCGCGCAGGCCTGCCGCGATTCCTTTCCGCGCTGGGTCTCGTTGCCGCTATGGTTGTCGGCGGAAATCGCCATCACCGCCACCGACCTCGCCGAAGTGATCGGCACCGCTATCGGCCTCAATTTGTTATTTCACATTCCGCTCGAGATCGGGGTGATCATCACCGCGGCTGACGTGTTTTTGATCCTGGCGCTGCAAGCGTTCGGCTTTCGCTGGATCGAGGCCTTTGTCGTCGCCATGCTGGGCGTCATCGCGGCGTGTTTTGCGGTGCAGATCGCACTCGCCGATCCGAACTGGGGCGCGGTGCTCAGGGGTTTTGCGCCGAGCACCGAACTATTCGCCAATCACGAGATGCTGTACCTGGCGCTCGGCATCCTCGGCGCCACCGTGATGCCGCATAACCTCTATCTGCATTCCGGACTGGTGCAGACCCGGGGCTACGGCGATACAACTGAGGAAAAACGCGAGGCGATCACGCTTGCGACCATCGATTCCTCGATCGCGCTATGCCTGGCGCTGACCATCAACGCCTCGATCCTGATTCTCGCGGCGGCGACCTTCCATCGGGTCGGCAAGACCGACGTCGCCGAACTCGATCAGGCGCACTCGTTCCTCGCCCCGCTGCTCGGCTCGACCCTGGCGCCGACGCTGTTTGCGGTCGCGCTTCTGTGCTGCGGGCTGAACTCGACCATCACCGCGACGCTGTCGGGCCAGATCGTGATGGAGGGATTTTTGAATTTTCGCATCGCGCCCTGGCTTCGTCGCCTGGTGACGCGGATGATCGCGATTCTGCCGGCGGTGGTCGTGACGGTCTGGGCCGGCGAGAAGGCAACGGGTCAGCTACTGATCCTGAGCCAGGTGGTGCTCAGCCTGCAGCTGCCGTTTGCGGTGGTGCCGCTGGTGATGTTCACCGCCAGCCGCAGCAAGATGGGTCCGTTCGTGGCGCCGCGCTGGCTGACGGTGCTGGCCGCGGTGACGGCGGCGGTGATCATCGCGCTCAATGCGAAGCTGGTGTGGGATTATGCGATGGGGTGAAGAGGCGAATGGCGGGTAGCGAATAGGGGAATTTCCATTCGCTACTTCCTATTCGCTATTCGCCAGATCAATCCTGCGGCTCGCTCGGCACTTCGCCTGATGCGTCGATGCGCAGCCAGCCGGAGGGGGCAAGGCGCTGCTGGGGCAGGAAGCGCCCCTTGTAGTCCATCTTCTTGGAGCCTTCGATCCAGTAGCCGAGATAGACGTAAGGCAGTCCCTGCCTTCTGGCGCGGGTGATGTGGTCGAGGATCATGAAGGTGCCGAGCGAGCGGCTTTCCTC
>DATNMT010000129.1:0-10475 GCA_035602495.1 Bradyrhizobium sp. | reverse complement strand
ATCGGCCGAAATCGCCGCGGCACCATCGGCTGCGATCAGATCGCTGAACAGCCGCAGCTTGGCGGCAAGATAATGCGCGACGTCGGGATGGTAGTCCATGTGGTCGCGCGACAGATTGGTAAAGCCGCCGGCGGTGACCCGCACGCCATCGAGCCGGTACTGGTCGAGCCCATGCGAGGAGGCTTCGAGCGCGAGATAGGTGACGCCTTCCCGTGCGATCTCGTCGAGCTGCCGGTGCAACGCGATCGGGTCCGGCGTCGTCAGCGAGCCGTAGATGGTGCGCATCGAGGACACCAGGCCGATGGTGCCGATGCTCGCCGATTCATGGCCGAGCCGCTGCCAGATTTGGCGGGTGAAGGCGGCGACTGAGGTCTTGCCGCTGGTGCCGGTGACGGCCGCAATGGTTGCCGGCTGCCGGGGGTAAAATTTCGCCGCCGCCAGCGCCAGCGCGCGGCGCGGATTGGGCGTGGTGACGAACGGCACGCGGCAGCCGCCCTGCGGCGGATGATCGCCGGCCACCGCGACCGCGCCCGAGGCAATCGCCTGGTCGATGAAGCGCGCGCCGTCGGTCTTGGCGCCCGCGATCGCAAAAAATAGCTCGCCGGGTTTGACCGCGCGGCTGTCCACCGCGAGGCCCGACACCTCGGCCGCTTCCGCCAGCGGCGGAATCGCGGCGTCATCGCTGAATAGGTCGCGAAGTCTCATGGTCATCCAGTCCGGCCGGCGCGTACTACGCCTTACTGGGTTGTCCTCGATGCCGCAAGAATAAGGCGGTCGGACGGCGGCAGATCGAAACGCGGCTCGATGCCCAGAAGCGGCGCAATGCGGGCGATCACGTTGCCGCCGGTCGGCACCGCGTTCCACCCCGAGGTGATGAAACCGGAGGTTTCCTTCAGGGGCTGCGGCTCGTCCAGCATGACCAGAAGCTGGTAGCGGGGATTGTCGGCCGGCAGGATCGCGGTGAAGGCGGTGAGCACGCGCTTCTTGGCGTAGCGGCCGTTGACGACCTTTTCGGCGGTGCCGGTCTTGCCGCCGATATAATAGCCATTGACGTTGGCTTTTCTCGCCGTGCCGATCTCGGCGTTCAAACGCATCAGGAATCGCATCTTCTCGGAGGTCTCGGGCTTGATCACCCGTCTGGCGACCGCCATGGCTTCCTGTTCGGTGCGCTTGAGGAAGGTCGGCGGAATCAACAGGCCGCCGTTCACCAGCGCGTCGATGCCCATCACCGCCTGCAGCGGCGCCACCGCGATGCCGTGTCCGAACGCGATCGTCACGGTGTTCAGTTCCACCCAGCGTTTCGGCCAGAGCGGCGTGGCGCTCTCCGGCAGTTCGGTGCGCAGCCGGTCGAGCTGTCCGAGCTTGCGCAGGAACGCCTTGTGCGCCTCGACGCCCTGCGACAGCGCTATCCGCGCCGCGCCGACATTGGAGGAGAAGGTGAAGACCTCCTTCATGTTGAGGAAGCGGCCCTTCGGCTCGTCGTCATGAATGGTGAACTTGCCGTAGTGCAACGGGCCGCGCGCGTCCCACTGCGAGTTGAGATCGTACTTGCCGGAATCCAGCGCCATCGCCAGCGTGAAGGCCTTGAAGGTCGATCCCATCTCGTAGACGCCGGTGGTCAGCCGGTTGATGCGCTCGGGATCGCGCGCCTCCTTCGGGCTGTTGGGATCGAAATCCGGCACCGACACCATCGCCACGATCTCGCCGGTCCTGACGTTGGAGACGAGGCCGGAGGCCGCCCTGGCGTGGAATTTTTCCTTGGCCTTCAACAGCTCGTCGCGCAGCGCGTGCTCGACGCGCAGGTCGACCGACAATTCCACCGGCCGCTGCAGGCGGTCGGTGGCAAATCCGGCGCGGTGCAGATCGGCAAGGCCGTTGCTGTCGAGCCATTTCTCCATCCCGGCGATGCCCTGGTTGTCGATGTTGACGAGACCGATCAGGTGCGCGACTTCGCTGCCGGTGGGATAGACGCGCTTGTTCTCGCGCAGGAAGCCGATGCCGGGAATGCCGAGGCGGTGGATTTCCTGCTGCTGCTGCGGCGTGATCTCGCGCTTCAGCCAGACGAAACCTTTCTTGCCGGACAGCCGCTCGCGCACCTCGCCGGTGTCGAGGTCGGGCAAGGTCGCGGTCAAAAGCTCGATGGCTTCGTCCTTGTCGATGATGCGGCGCGGCTCGCCGAACAGGCTCGGCGCCTTGACGTCGGTGGCGAGCACCTCGCCGTTGCGGTCGACGATATCCGGCCGTGCGGTGGCGATGGCGTCCTGCGCCGCGGTGCGGCGGGCGCCATGGCTGTCGCCGACCGCGGCGAACATCACCAGCCGGCCGCCGATCACGGCATAGATCGCCGCGAACGCGACGATCGCGAATCCGACGCGGGCGCGCGCCTTGGCCGACCGGTCGACATTGCGGCCGTACAGCAGGCTGCGGACCAGCCGCTGCCGCCACGGCAAGATGGGCTTGACTCTGGCGCGCGCGAAACCGCTCATCGCCGACCCTCCGGCGCCGGAACCGAGCCCGTCACTGTGGTGGCGTCGGCTGAGGCATCGATGGTCTGGATCATCGCGCCGATCGGATCGGGATCGTCGGGCTTGACCAGGCTCGGCGGCCGCTCCGGCAGGTTCTTCAGCGAATCATATTGCGTGGCGGCGAGCGGCTTGAGCGGCAGATGCCGCTCGGCGAGGCCCTGCAGCCGCAGCGGCGCATCGAGCCTGGCCCATTGCGAGTGCAGCACCGCAATCGCGTCGCGCTGCTCGCGAATTTCCGCATGCAGCCGCAGCACCCGCTCGGTGCGCGAGATCGAGTCCATCTTGATCTGATAGACATAGGCCGCGGCGAACACCAGGACGGCGATGACGAGGAGATGGATGATCCGCATCGTCAGCCTCCCCTCATCACGTCGGACAGCGTCGGCCACGCCGGCAGGGCCGCGGCGGCATGCGCCGGCGCTTCCGTCCGCTCGGCGGCGCGCAGCTTGGCCGAGCGAGCGCGCGGATTGGCCGCTATCTCGGCTTCATCGGGAGTGACCGGGCGCTTGGTCAGGACGGCAAAGCTCGGCGCGGCCTGTGCGATCTCGGGCAGGTGCCGCGATCCGCCGCCGGCCCTGGCGCGCTCGACGAGGAAATTCTTGACGATGCGGTCTTCCAGCGAATGAAACGACACCACCACCAGCCGGCCGCCGGGCTTCAGCACCCGCTCCGCCGCCGACAGCGCCAGATGCAACTCATCGAGCTCTTCGTTGACGAATATCCGCAAGCCCTGAAACGTCCGCGTGGCCGGATGGATTTCGCCGGGTTTTGAGCGCACCACTTTTGCCACGATGTCGGCCAGCGCCCGCGTGGTCGCGATCGGCGCCTCCTTGCGCGCGGCGACGATGGCGCGGGCGACAGCCCGCGAATGCCGCTCCTCGCCGAAGACGTAGATGATATTGGCGAGGTCGGCTTCGGACGCCCTGGCGATCACGTCCGCCGCGGTCGGGCCGCCATGGCCCATCCGCATGTCGAGCGGGCCACTCGTGCGAAACGAGAAGCCGCGCCCGGCCTCATCGAGCTGCATCGAGGAGACGCCGACGTCCATCACCACGCCGTCGACGGTCTCGACGCCCTGGCTGGCGCAAATTTCGGCAAGGTTGGAAAAGCGGTCCTCGACCAGCGTCAGCCGGCCGCCGGACCGTTCGGCCAGATCGAAGCCGCCCGCGATCGCCGACCGGTCGCGGTCGATGCCGATGACACGGGTTCCGGGGATATCGAGGATCGCCCGGCTGTAGCCGCCGGCCCCGAAGGTGGCGTCGAGATAGATGCCGCCGTCGCGGGGCTCTAGCATCTCGACCGCCTCGCGGCCGAGAACGGGGATATGGCGCAAGGAGAGCGGATTCATGCGCCGGCTCCGGGCGCGGTCCGGGCGAAGGTGCGGGAACTGGACGCCAACGGGCCCATTACGCCTCAAATCTACCGACTTCGCCGGCATTTTCGCGGCGAACTGCCAGAACGATGCGGCATCGCCGGTCCCGCGCGGCCCGGTTCGCAAACCCTGATTTCCCGACGGAATGGTTAGGGCTGCCATGGGATTTCGAACGTGACAGGGGCCTCGGCCGTCCCCCAAAATCCGGTTCGGCTCTTCACCACTTAGTAACGTCACTTGGCGTTAAGAAAGCGTTGATGGGGTTGCTACAATTACCCGCGCGCCAGGCGGCGGGACCGCCGCCTCCCCGTCGGTGATGCTTCCCGCACACACTCGGACAAAATGCGATGGCGTGAGCGGCGAGCGCATTGCGCGGGCGTCATTGTGAAGGAATAGTAAACAAAGTGTGTCGTGAGGACTCACGCTGTCGTCCTCTTGCCCGGTTTGAGTTATCCTATGTCGCTTGGTTCGTTCGCATCCGAAGGTTTTGATTCGAAGCGTCAACGCGCCCTCCCGGTTCCCAGGGCCAACGCGAACATGAAGACATTCAACCCGGATTCCTCGATCGCCTCCGACGTCATCCCGTCGGCGAACTACGGCGACCGCAACAAGGGCCGCCTGCCCGACATGATCGTGCTGCACTATACCGGCATGCCGGACGTGGAAGGCGCGATCGCCCGTCTTTGCACCGCCGGCACCGACGTATCAGCCCATTACATCGTCCTGGAAGACGGCCGCATCGTGCAATGCGTCCCGGAAGCCAGGCGCGCCTGGCACGCCGGCGTGGCGTCCTGGGCGGGCGAAGAGGACATCAACTCCTGTTCGATCGGCATCGAGATCGTCAACCGCGGCCACGACTGGGGCTATCCGGAATACCCGCTGCGCCAGATCGCCGCCGTGATCGCGCTGTGCCGCGGCATCATGCTCCGCCGCAAGGTGCCGTCGCACCGCGTGCTCGGGCATTCCGACGTCGCACCTGCGCGCAAGAAGGATCCCGGCGAGAAATTTCCGTGGCATTCGCTGGCCAATTCCGGCGTCGGCCACTGGGTGCAGCCGGCGCCGATCGTGCGCGGCGAGCCCTTGAAACTCGGCGTCATCAGCGACGACGTCCGCGACCTGCAGCAGGCGCTGGCGCGGTACGGCTACGGCATTCCGATCAACGGAAAATACGACGCCACCACCATGGAAGTGGTCACCGCGTTCCAGCGCCATTTCCGCCCCGCCCGCATCGACGGCATCGCCGATCATTCGACGCTGACCACCCTGCAGGCGCTGCTGGCGAGCCTTTCGGCCGACGCGAGGTCAGTGGCGGCGCGGTAGGGCGAAGTTAACTGAATGCGATTCGTTTTTCGTCATGCCCGGCCTTGTGCCGGGCATCTACGTCTTATCTTCCCAGCGAGGCAAAGACGTGGATGGCCGGGACAAGCCCGGCCATGACGAGCTACTCGCAATCCAGCTCCTTCAACCGCCGCGCATAGAGCCGGCGCAGCGGCTCCAGCTGCGTCGCGGCGGTGGCCGCCAGATAGGCCTGGCGCGCCGCGTCGCGGCGGCCGAGCCGCCGCAACAGGTCGGCGCGGACCGCCGGCATCAGCTCATAGCCTTGCAGTCCGCCGCGGCTGTCCAGCGCGTCGATCAGGTCGAGCGCGCGGCCCGGCCCGTCGACCATCGACACCGCGGCGGCGTGATTGAGTTCGATCACCGGCGACGGGCTGATCCGCAGCAGCACTTCATAGAGGCCGGCGATCTGCGGCCAGTCGGTGTCCTTATAGCTTGGCGCGCGCGCATGCAGGGCGGCGATCGCGGCTTGCACCGTGTAGGCCTCGGTCCGGCCCGGCGGCCGCAACGCGTCTTCCACCAGTTTTAATCCTTCGGCGATCTGCGCATGGTCCCACGCGTTGCGATCCTGCTCTTCGAGCAGCACGATGTCGCCGCCGGCGGTCTGGCGCGACGCGCGCCTTGCGTCGTGCAGCAGCATCAGGGCCAATAATCCCTTGACCTCGCCCCGCCGCGGCATCAACGCGTCGAGCAAGCGACAGAGCCGGATCGCCTCGCGCGCCAGATCCGGCCGCATCAGATCCTCGCCCGAGGTCGCCGCATAGCCCTCGGTGAACACGAGATAGATCACCGCGAGCACGCCGCGCAGCCGCGGCTCCAGCGCGTCGCGCTCCGGCACCTCATAGGGAATGCCGGCGAGGCGTATCTTCTGCTTGGCCCGAACCAGCCGCTGCGCCATGGCGTCCTCGCCGACCAGAAAGGCGCGCGCCACCTGCGCGGTCGATAGCCCGCACACCGTACGCAGCGTCAGCGCCACCTGAACCTCGGCGGCGAACGAAGGATGGCAACAGGTGAAGATCAGCCGCAGCACGTCGTCGTCGAGCGCGGCGTCATTGGTCTCGTCGGAGGCCGCCGCGTTGAGCAGCAATTCGTGGGTGAGTTCGCCCTGCTTGCCGCGGAATGTAACTTGTCGGCGGACCCGGTCGATCGCCTTGTTGCGTCCGACATTGACCAGCCACGCCCGCGGATTGTCCGGCCGATCGCCATCCGGCCAGCGCTCCAGCGCCACCGCGACCGCATCCTGCAACGCGTCCTCGGCAAGATCGAAATCGCCGACCAGGCGGATCAGCGTCGCCAGCGCGCGCCCCGCCTCGTCGCGGAATATTTTTTCGATTTCGGTGGGGGTCATGGGGGGACCAACTTTTGCCGTCGTTCCGGGGCGTGCAAAGCACGAACCCGGAACCTCGAGATCCCGGGTTCGACGCTTCGCGTCGCCCCGGGATGACGGCTTCGCCGTCAATTATAAACCCAGATCGGGCGCACCTCGATCGAGCCAAACCGCGCGCCGGGAATTTTCGCGGCGATCGCCAGCGCCGCGTTGAGATCCTTGGCCTCGACCAGGTAATAGCCGGCGAGTTGCTCGCGGGTTTCGGCGAACGGGCCATCCGTGGTCAGGGTCTTGCCGTCGCGGATCCGCACGGTGGTCGCGGTCGTGGTCGGCTGCAGCCGGTCGCCGGCCTTGAAATTGCCGCTCTGGATGATGCCTTGGGTGAAGGCGCCATATTCCTCCAGCATCTTCTTCGATGTCGCCGCGTCGATCTTGGCGTAGTCGGCTTCGTTCTGATAGATCATCAGCAAATACTGCATCGGCTTAACTCCTTTTGTTCAGCTTGATCGCCGACATCCAGTCGAACGGGCCGGCCGCGAAACGACATCTTCAGGATAATTTATTTTGGGCAGGCGCGAAGGCCGTTATCGGCTTGACGCGACCGCGCCGAGCCCCCATCACAGGGGTGTCAGTCGGCCGGACGGCCGCTCCCGCTACGGCCGAAAGGTTGCAGGAGAGGAAAGTCCGGGCTCCATCGACATACGGTGCCGGATAACATCCGGCGGGGGCAACCCCAGGGAAAGTGCCACAGAGAACGAACCGCTCCCCCACCCTACCCTCCCCCGCTTGCGGGGGAGGGATAAGGGAGGGGGCAGCAAGGGTGAAAAGGTGCGGTAAGAGCGCACCGCGGGTCCGGCAACGGAACCGGCATGGCAAACCACACCGGGAGCAAGACCGAATAGGGACGGCAACGCGGGTCGTTCGCGCAAGCGATAACACCGCGGGGGCGATGTCAGGCCCGCCGTCCGGGTAGGTTGCTCGAGGCAATGTGCGAACATTGTCCCAGAGGAATGGCCGTCACGTATCGTCCGCGCGAGCGGACGGTGCCCTACAGAACCCGGCTTACAGGCCGGCTGATGTCTTTAAAATGAGGGGTTCGGCGCAACACGCCGGACCCCTCGCCAATTTATAGCCTGTTTTATTGGGTTTTTGAAGTTCGGTGACAACGCTCGTGACAACAATCCAATTCGACCCATGCGTTTACCATACGATCTGAAAAGAGCCATTCGGTCGGCCCAACCGGCTTGTCCTTGGCGGCTCCCGGGAGCATGTCCGGCGGGTAGCTCAATTTGCTGCGGTCACCCGGGGACGACCTACTGTCACCCCAAATCCCCTGCATCCATGCCCTCTTGGATGAACAGGATCAGGATGGCTATCGCGTCAGTCCGGGACGTTTGACCATACCGGGAACAGGGCCTCAAATCAGAGGCTCACTATGTCCAAAATTCCCGAAGTGTCCCCCGCTCTCACCACAAGCGCCGCTGGCGCCGCCCGAAAGCTCGGGCTCGGCAAAGCAAAAACTTTGGCCTTGATCCACGACGGCAGACTGCCAGCGAAACAACTGGACGGTCGCATTCGTGTGCGCCTCGCCGATCTCGACGCCTTCATTACGAACCTGCCCGATGCCAAGGTGCAATCGTGAGTAAGGTGGCAGAGCAAGCCGACATCGAAATGGTTTCGACGACAGCGGTCGTGCGTCACCCGTCATTCCTTCGAGGCGTCGAAGAGTATCGCGCACGCAAGCGTCCTGACTTTGAGTGGAACGACTGGGAATATGAGCGAGGCAGTCAGTGGGCCGCGATTGCGCCTTGTGATCCGCCGTTCCCCCAGCCGGTCAGGTTTGGAAGTGAGGTGCGCTTTTGAAAGCTCGCCGAAATCGAAGCTTGGGAAGCTGCCGTTCTGCCATTGAACTACGCCCGCAAAACATTGATTATATTTTATAATTCTGATCCGCCGTCTCGATTTCCCCTGTCTAATCCCTGTCAACATTGGGCCTCGCCACGATCTTACACCGCGATCCTGACGCCCGCCAATGCCCAACAGAGTCCTTATCCTTACCTGTATGGAATGTCGGTCTTGGCGTAATAGGCATGAACACAAACTCCGCCTCCCCGACCGGCGAACGCCGACCGAGGAGATGCCGGGCGGCGGACGATCTTGTCCGCACCGGCGCTTTGAGAATTGGAGATTGGTCGAATGTACCGCACTCGAAATGCGCTTGTGTGCGTCCGTTCTCGTAACGTGCTGTCCCAGAAAGTCCTTATTAAGTGGGCATTTCGCGCCCTTAGTCGCTGCGCCGTCACACCGATTACCGTCCCATACCCGGCAGTTGGGTAGCAAAATGGTAGCAGTAAGTTCTCGCATCGTTCGCGCTTGCAGCACCTGCCAGTCTCATCCTAGTGTCCGTCAGTCCTCGCCTGAGCCGGTCCTCGATTGCTACTGCTCTCTCAAGGCTGAAACAGGGGTTCGATTCCCCTAGGGAGCGCCAGCAAATTCAGAGGCTTAGCCGAACGAAGCAATGGTGCTAGCCGACCTTCTTCAAATTTTCTTCAATACTACAGTCAGCTGTCGAAAGCACTTGGCGTACTTCTTGAAGAAATGAAAGGCGGCTACACAGCCATGAAACGGCCTTGGATACTCGTCTCCTAACGCAACTCGAACCGCTCGATAATTGTGGTCGATGTGGTCCAATCGTTGATGATAAATACGTATGCGTCGCCAGGCAGAGAGCCTGCGAATGATTTCACTTGTTCCTTGCAATTCGCTAGGTGTTGCTCGGCAAGTGTTGGATTAGGTGAGGAGGAAATCCAGACCCTTACCTCGGCGCGTGAGCTGCACCCGGTTCGGTTGACACCCGCTTAAGCTAATCCAGCCTGCCGCTCGAACTCCATAGGGCTCAAATATCCGATCGTCGAGTGCCGCGTTTTTACACAGCCTGGGTCAAAAGGCGAAATACTCGCTCCGAGCAGATGTTTTCTGGTCAACCTCCAATGACTGACATTCGTCGGCAGGTATGACACCGCTGGATATTTGCCGTCCCTGGAAGCCACCCCCCGTGCCAATCCCGCCCCGCCGCTTCACCCCGCGATCAAGATACCAGAATTGATCCATCGCAATACCGTTTGATCGTTTCGGCCGAATATGACGATTCAAAATTGTTGGGAGGACCGTCATGTCGAATGCTCAGGAAGCTTTTGCAATGACCGCTGTGCTTTTTGGCTTATCGTTCGCCGCAATCTTCTTATTTTGGTTTGCCGAGAAGTTGAGACCTATCCGAGGGCCGAAAATTTCGCGTTAGTTCTCGCTTAGCCGCGCTAATGGCTGTCAATTCTTTCTAGCCGTCTGGGGGCAAAAAGGTCTTGGCCAGTTGTTCGTCGGGAATGTCACTCTCGTACGCATCAAGTGATCGGTTGTACTTGAGCAATGACCACGGGATTTGGTAGTGATTGTCTCCCAGTCCGAACAGTCCCCCAAAGCTCATAACAGCGTATGCGATCGTGCCGCCCTCCTTGTCGATCATCAATCGTTTGATTTTACCGATTTTCTCGCCGTTACGCCGCCGTACCAAGGTGCCTTCAATTCGGTCGCTCGCAATTAGTGGATGATTGGGCGCTTTCTGAATTCCAGTCATAGCCACCTCCATTTGCAATAAGCCGTAAGAGTCAACGCAGCGGATTACCCGGAGTTCCCTAAGGACACGGTGACGAGAAAGCCGACCACCGGCATCGCAGGTTGCTGCGCGCGCGCGCAACATGGGCCAGCCGGCCGCTACGCCGCCGAGAACGCATACCAGAGAGCGACCGTTTCAGCCGAGTCCGGGATCGCCTGTCGCGTGTACTCGCAACTAGAATTAGTAGCTAGTCGCTGGAAGAACCCTGGTCAGTAAATGCGGGCCGTCGGCTCGATATACTGAATG
>DATNMT010000125.1:0-4006 GCA_035602495.1 Bradyrhizobium sp. | reverse complement strand
AGGCCGCGAGTTCCTCGATACCCTTGATCGCCAGAATGTCGTGCGGCGCCGGATTGCCTTCGACGATGAAGTCGCCCTTTTCGACGATGTCGCCGTCCTGAAGGTGGATGTGCTTGCCCTTCGGGATCAGGTACTCGCGAGTCTCCTCGCTCTTGTCCATCGGCTCGATCGAGATGCGGCGCTTGTTCTTGTAGTCGCGGCCGAACCGGATGGTGCCTGCGATTTCCGCGATGATCGCGGCATCCTTCGGCTTGCGGGCCTCGAACAGTTCCGCAACACGCGGCAGACCGCCGGTGATGTCGCGGGTCTTGGCGCTTTCGGTCGAGATACGCGCGAGGATGTCGCCGGTCTTGACCTTGGCGCCGACGTCGACCGACAGAATCGCGTCGACCGACAGCATGTAGCGGGCCTCACCGCCACGTGCGAGCTTGAGGACCTTGTCGTCCTTGCCCTTGATGACGATAGCCGGACGCAGATCGCCGCCGCCACGCGTCGTGCGCCAGTCGATGACGACTCGCTTGGCGATACCGGTGGACTCGTCGAGCGTCTCCGAGATCGACTGCCCCTCGACCAGATCCTCAAAGCCGATGGTGCCCTCGACCTCGGTCAGAACCGGCCTGGTGTAGGGATCCCATTCGGCGATGCGCTGGCCGCGCTTGACCATGTCGCCTTCGTCGACGCGCATGCGCGCGCCGTACTGAATGCGGTGGGTCGCACGCTCGGTGCCGTCGGCGTCGGTCACCGCGACCACCATGTTACGCACCATGGCAATCAGGTGGCCTTCGCTGTTCTTGGCGATCGCCTTGTTCTTGATCGTCACCTTGCCGTCGAAATTCGACTCGATGAACGACTGCTCGTTGATCTGCGCCGCGCCGCCGATGTGGAATGTGCGCATCGTCAGCTGGGTGCCGGGCTCGCCGATCGACTGCGCCGCGATGACGCCGACCGCTTCGCCGTGGTTCACCGGCGTGCCGCGGGCGAGATCGCGGCCGTAGCACTTGCCGCAGATGCCGTTGACGAGCTCGCAGGTCAAGGCCGAGCGGATCTTCACTTCCTGGATGCCGGCCTGCTGCAGCGCGTCGACATGGCTTTCTTCCATCAGCGTGCCGCGCTTGACCACGATCTTGTTGGTCGCGGGATCACGCAGGTCCTCGCCCGCGGTGCGGCCGAGAATGCGCGACGCCAGCGAAGCCACCACCGTGCCGGCATCGATGATGGCGCGCATCTTGATGCCGAGCTTGGTGCCGCAATCGTCGGCCGTGATGATGCAGTCCTGCGCCACGTCGACCAGACGCCGCGTCAGGTAGCCGGAGTTCGCGGTCTTCAACGCGGTGTCCGCCAGCCCCTTGCGGGCGCCGTGGGTCGAGTTGAAGTATTCGAGCACCGACAGGCCTTCCTTGAAGTTGGAAATGATCGGCGTCTCGATGATCTCGCCCGACGGCTTGGCCATCAGGCCGCGCATGCCGGCGAGCTGGCGCATCTGGTCCTGCGAGCCGCGCGCGCCGGAGTTCGACATCATGAAGATCGAGTTGATCTGGGCCTCGCCGCCTTTCGGGTTCTTCTTGACCGCGGAGATTTCCGTCATCATGTCTTCGGAGATCTTCTTGGTGCACTTCGACCAGGCGTCCACGACCTTGTTGTACTTCTCGCCGTGGGTGATCAGGCCGTCATTGTACTGCTGCTCGAATTCCTTGGCGAGCGTGCGGGTCTCCTCGACGATCTTCCACTTCGACGCCGGCACCACCATGTCGTCCTTGCCGAAGGAAATCCCGGCCTTGAACGCATTGTAGAAGCCGAGCGCCATGATGCGGTCGCAGAAGATCACGGTCTCCTTCTGGCCGCAGTGGCGATAGACCTGGTCGATGACGCCGGAGATTTCCTTTTTCGTCATCAGCTTGTTGATGATGTCGAACGAAATCTTCGCCGACCTCGGCAAGACGTTGCCGAGCATGACGCGGCCGGCGGTGGTCTCGAGCCAGCGCTTGGCCGGCTTGCCGGCCTCGTCGACGCCGTCCCAGCGATACTTGATCTTGGTGTGGAGGTGGATCACCTTCGAGTGCAGGGCGTGCTCGAGCTCGGCCATGTCGCCGAAAATCTTGCCCTCGCCCGGCAACCCTTCGCGCAGGATCGACAGATAATAGAGACCGAGCACGATGTCCTGCGACGGCACGATGATCGGCTGGCCGTTCGCGGGATGCAGGATGTTGTTGGTCGACATCATCAGGACGCGCGCCTCCAGCTGCGCTTCCAGCGACAGCGGAACGTGCACGGCCATCTGGTCGCCGTCGAAGTCGGCGTTGAACGCGGCGCAGACCAGCGGATGCAGCTGGATCGCCTTGCCCTCGATCAGCACCGGCTCGAACGCCTGGATGCCGAGGCGATGCAGCGTCGGCGCGCGGTTGAGAAGCACGGGATGCTCGCGGATCACCTCATCGAGAATGTCCCAGACCTCGGGACGCTCTTTTTCGACCAGCTTCTTCGCCTGCTTCACCGTGGTGGACAGGCCCTTGGCGTCGAGCCGCGAATAGATGAACGGCTTGAACAGCTCGAGCGCCATCTTCTTCGGCAGGCCGCACTGATGCAGCCGCAGCTCGGGGCCGACCACGATCACCGAGCGTCCCGAATAGTCGACGCGCTTGCCGAGCAGGTTCTGGCGGAAGCGGCCCTGCTTGCCCTTCAACATGTCGGCCAGCGACTTCAGCGGGCGCTTGTTGGCGCCGGTGATGACGCGGCCACGGCGGCCGTTGTCGAACAGCGCGTCGACCGCCTCCTGCAGCATGCGCTTTTCATTGCGGATGATGATGTCGGGCGCGCGCAGCTCCATCAGCCGCTTCAGGCGGTTGTTGCGGTTGATGACGCGGCGGTAGAGGTCGTTGAGGTCGGAGGTGGCGAAGCGACCGCCATCGAGCGGCACCAGCGGCCGCAGGTCCGGCGGAATCACCGGCACCACGGTCAGGATCATCCACTCCGGCTTGTTGCCGGAATAGCGGAACGCCTCGACGATCTTCAGCCGCTTGGCGAGCTTCTTGTGCTTGATGTCGGACTCGGTCTCCTGCATCTCGGCGCGGAGCGACGTCTCGAGCTTTTCGAGCTCGAGCCCCTTCAACAGCTCGCGGATCGCTTCCGCGCCGATCATGGCGGTGAAGGAATCCTGGCCGTATTCGTCCTGCGCCTTCAGATACTCGTCTTCCGACAGCAGCTGACGGTCCTTGAGCGCGGTCAGACCCGGCTCGAGCACGACGTAATATTCGAAGTACAGGATCCGCTCGAGATCCTTCAAGGTCATGTCGAGCAGCAGGCCGATGCGCGACGGCAGCGACTTCAAGAACCAGATGTGCGCAACCGGCGCGGCCAGTTCGATATGGCCCATGCGCTCGCGCCGGACGCGCGACAGCGTCACCTCGACCGAGCATTTTTCGCAGATGATGCCCTTGTACTTCATCCGCTTGTATTTGCCGCACAGGCACTCGTAGTCCTTGATCGGCCCGAAGATGCGGGCGCAGAACAGGCCGTCGCGCTCCGGCTTGAAGGTGCGGTAGTTGATGGTCTCCGGCTTCTTGATCTCGCCGTAGGACCACGACAGAATCTTCTCCGGAGACGCGATCGAAATCCGGATCTGGTCGAAGACCTGGGCCGGCGTCGTCGGATTGAACAGATTCATAATTTCTTGGTTCATCGTCTTCTCCTCGCGTGCCGATCGTCACCGGCAGCAAATTCGAAATTCATTTCCAGCCACGCGCCCCGCCCAACGTCCGGACGCAGCGCGGAGCCCGGCGCAAAGCGCCGGGCTTGATCTCTTTCGTTACTCGGCCGCCTCGGATGTCGCCGCACCCCCGAGCTTGGAGTTGTGCAGGTCGACGTTGAGGCCCAGCGAACGCATTTCCTTGACCAGCACGTTGAACGATTCCGGGATACCGGCCTCGAACGTGTCGTCGCCGCGCACGATCGCCTCGTACACCTTGGTACGGCCGGCGACGTCGTCCGACTTCACGGTCAGCATTTCCTG
>DATNMT010000120.1:0-11650 GCA_035602495.1 Bradyrhizobium sp. | reverse complement strand
TGACCGGCCTGGTCCTGAAGGACGAAAACGTGCTGCCCGAGCGCGACGTCGTGCTCGAGGAATACAACATGCGGGTCGCCAACAGCCCGGAGGCGCGGCTGACCGAGCAGATCATGGCGGCGCTCTATCTTAATCATCCCTATGGACGGCCGGTGATCGGCTGGCACCATGAAATCGAAAAACTCGGCCGCGAAGACGCGCTGGCGTTCTACCGGCGTTTCTATGCCCCGAACAACGCCATCCTGATCATTGCCGGCGACGTCGACGCCGCGGAGGTCCGCCCGCTGGTGGAGCGGACCTTCGGCCCGGTCGCCGCTCAGCCTGCGATCCCGGAGAAACGGCTTCGCCCGCAGGAGCCCGAGCCGGTCGCGCCGCGCACCGTGACGCTGGCCGATCCGCACGTCGAACAAACCAGCGTCAAGCGCTATTACCTGGCGCCCTCCGCCGCCACCGCCGCAGCCGGCGAAAGCCCGGCGCTCGACGTGCTGGCGCAGCTGATGGGCGGCGGCAGCAACTCCTATCTTTATCGCGCGCTGGTGGTCGACCGGCCGCTCGCGGTCAGCGCCGGCGCCGGATATCAAGGCACTTCGCTCGACCCCAGCCAATTCTCGATCTCGGTCGGGCCGAAGCCGGGCGTCGAGTTTTCGCAGATCGAACAGGTCATCGACAGCGTGATATCGGACGTCTGTCAGAAACCGATCCGCGCCGAGGATCTCGAGCGGGTCAAGACCCAGCTGATCGCCGAGGCGATCTACGCCCAGGACAACCAGGCGACGCTGGCGCGCTGGTATGGCGGCGCGCTCACCACGGGCTTGAGTATCGACGACATCCGAAACTGGCCGGATCGCATTCGCGCCGTCACCGCCGCCGAGGTCCGTGACGCCGCGCAGAAATGGCTCGACAAGAAACGTTCGGTGACCGGATATCTGATCAAGGACACCACGCCGAAGCGCGAGGAGAAGCGTTCGTGAATCATTTCAGACTTTGCACACGGCGCTTTGCCCTGATCGCTGCCGCCGCGCTGGCGATGGCGTCGCTTGCGCCCACGCCATCGCAGGCCGCGACAAAAATCCAGCACCTGATTTCGCCCGGCGGCATCGAGGCCTGGTTCGTGCAGGACGCCACCGTGCCCCTGATCGCGATGGAGTATGCCTTTGGCGGCGGCGCGACGCAGGATCCTGCTGACAAGCCCGGCGTCGGCAATCTGGTCGCCAGCCTGATCGACGAAGGGTCCGGCGACCTCGATTCCAAGACCTTCCACGAGCGCCTCGACCGCCGCGCCATCGAGCTCAGCTTCACCTCGACGCGGGATTATTTCCGCGGCAGCCTGCGCATGCTCAAGGATAACCGGGACGAGGCGTTCGACCTGCTCCGGATGTCGATCACCTCGCCGCATTTCGATCCGGCCGACGTCGAGCGGATTCGCGCCCAGATCATTTCCGGACTGCGGCGCGATACCACCAATCCGACCTCGCTGGCGGGGCGCAAGTTCCTCGAAATCGCTTTCGGCGACCACCCCTATGGCCGGCAGGCCAACGGCACGCTGGAGAGCGTGCCGAAAATCGATGTCGCCGATCTGAAGGACTATTTCCACCGCGTGCTCGCCAGGGATACGCTGAAAATCGCCGTGGTCGGCGATGTCGACCCGGCGACCCTCGGTTCGCTGCTCGACAAGACTTTTGGCGGACTGCCGGCCAAGGCCAGCCTGACGCCGGTCCCCGACGTGGTCGCCGCCAAGCCGCCGCAGCGCGCCTTCATTCCGCTCGACGTGCCGCAGACCGTGGTGACCTTCGGCAGCCCCGGCGTCATGCGCCACGATCCGAATTTCATGGCCGCCTATGTCGTGAACCATATTCTCGGCGGCGGCGGGCTGTCGTCGCGGCTTTACCACGAAGTCCGCGAAAAGCGCGGGCTGGCCTATTCGGTCTATGGGACGCTGCTGTGGATGGATCACTCCGCGGTATTCGTCGGCAATACCGGAACCCGCGCCGACCGCGCCGGCGAGACCGTCGATGCCATCGAGAAGGAAATCCGCCGCATGGCCGCGGATGGCCCGACCCAGACCGAACTGGATGAGGCCAAGTCCTATCTCAAGGGCTCGCAGATGCTGGCGCTCGATACGTCCTCGAAGCTCGCCTCGGCGCTGCTGCAATACCAGCTCGACAAGCTGCCGATCGACTACATCGAGAAGCGCAACGCCATCGTCGATGCCGTGACGCTGGACCAGGCCAAACAGGCCGCCCAGCGGCTGTGGGGCCAGGGCCTGCTCACCGTCATCGTCGGCCGCGCCCCGCAAGCCGCGGCTCAGCCGGCCGGAAACCCGCCGCCAACCGCGAACTGAACGTCGCTTATTTCGGCGGGCGCGCTGTCGCCGCACGCCTCGCTCTGCCCTCTCCCCCGCTTGCGGGGGAGAGCTGGAGTTTGGGGGCCCGCCACACCCACCGCCATTGCGGCTTGCCCCCACCCTACCCTCCCCGCAGGCGGGGGAGGGAAATGAAGAGGGCGGCACAGCAAACTTCTCGCAAAACCGCTATCTTGGACCGGCCCGATTCCCATTCTGGAATATTGGGCCTCAGGTAGCGCCATGCTGCGGATTTCCCGCGACCTCGTCATCGACGAGAACGACATCGACATTTCCTTCGTCCGCGCTTCCGGGCCGGGCGGGCAGAATGTCAACAAGCTCTCGACCGCAGCGCAACTGCGTTTCGATACGCGCCGGATTACGCTGCCCGGCGATGCCGCGGCGCGGCTGAACCGGCTCGCCGGCCAGCGCATGACCAAGGACGGCGTGATCGTGATCCATGCCCAGCGCTTCCGCACCCAGGAGCGCAACCGCAGCGACGCGATCGACCGGCTGGTGGAGTTGTTGCGCGAGGCGATGACGCGCCCGGTTCCGCGCCGGCCGACCAAGCCGACGCTCGGATCGAAACAGCGCCGGCTCGAAGGCAAGAAGCGCCGCAGCGATATCAAGGCGAAACGCGGCTCGGCGCGGTTCGACGATTGAGCAGGCTCAGTGGCCACGGACTGACCTTATATGCGGCAGCCCGGAACTCGGCGAGAAATCCCGGCGATACATCGCGATAACGCCCCGGCGGCGAACCACTCAACGCACGGCATGGCCGCTTTTGTTCTGCCGTGAAACAGCCCGCTACTACCACCGCTTGTTGGCTGCGACCTAAAGTCTGCCCACGCCGACGGTGATGGACATGACAAAGTTGCGCGCGGCACATGCAATCGGGCTGGGATCTTGCAGCGTGGTGCTTGCGGTGAACATGGCCGGTGCGCAAATGCCGCTGCCCGCCGCAAAACCGCCCGACGGCGCGACGCTGTTCAGGCAGCAATGCGCGACATGCCACACCACGAACCTGTCCGAGCCTGACCGGCAAGGTCCGTCGCTGTTCAAGATCGTCGGCAAGCCTGCCGGCAAGGCCGACGGCTTTCGCTATTCAGCGGGTTTTGCGAAGGCCGACTTCGTCTGGGACGACGCCAGACTGGATGTCTGGCTGACCAATCCCCAGCAGATCATCCCCGGCGCCGTCATGGTGTACCGGCAGCCGAAGCCCGAAACCCGCGCCGCCATCATCGCCTATCTCAAGGAGCTGAACTGAATGGCAAAACCGGTTCACTCGATGATCCGCGTTCTCGACGAGGCGAAGTCGCTGGATTTCTACGCGCGCGCCTTCGCGCTCGAAGTCGCCGACTATTTCAAGTTTCCGGATTTCGCGCTGATCTATTTGCGTCATCTCTCCTCGCCGTTCGAAGTCGAGCTCACCGTCAATTTCGATCGCAAGGAACCCTATTCGGTTGGCGACGGCTACGGCCATCTCGCGGTGATCGTCGACGACGTCGATGCCGAACACACGAGGTTCGAGCGGGAAAAATTGTCGCCCGGACCGCTGCGCGACTTCAAGCATGACGGCAAGACGCTGGCGCGCTTCTTCTTCGTCTCCGACCCCGATGGTTACAAGATCGAAGTGATCCAGAAAGGCGGCCGGTTCGGTTAATCGCAATCAACAAGCATCAATGGAGGACACCATGAGAGAAGTCGATCGTCGAAGCAAATATAATCGCCGGATCTTTCTCCAAGGCGCCGCGACGGCGGTACCTACCGTTGCGATCGCGGCCAGCGCGGGCCTCGGCATCGCGGACGCCTGGGCCGACGACGCCACCGCGCTGACACCGGCGACACTGAAGACTCTGGTCAAGGTCGCACGCGATATCTTTCCGCACGACTTTCTCGGCGACAGCTACTACATCACCGCCATCAAGCCGTGGGACGGCAAGGCGGAGAAAGACCCGACCGTGAAGTCGCTGATCAGCGACGGCGTCAACCGGCTCGATGCCGACGCCAACGACCGTCACAAGGTTCCCTACGCAGCCGTGCCATGGGAAGCGGATCGGGTGGCGCTGCTGCAGCGCATCGAGCAGACCGCGTTCTTCCAGAAGATCCGCGGCGACCTCGTCGTCTCCCTCTACAACCAGAAAGAGCTGTGGCCGAAGTTCGGTTACGAAGGCTCCTCGGCCGAACAAGGCGGCTACATCAAACGCGGCTTCGCCGACATCGACTGGCTGCCGAAGGTTTAGAGCGTTTTCGAGCGAACGGTTCGGGAGGAACTTCAAATGACAAAATTCGATCTGAATGACAGCGGTGTGGTGGTGATCGTGGGCTCAGGCGCCGGCGGCGGAACGCTGGGCAACGAGCTCGCGCAGAAGGGCGTCAAGGTCGTCATCCTTGAAGCCGGCGCGCGCATCGAGAACCAGGACTTCGTCAACGACGAATGGGACAGCTTCACCCAGCTCGCATGGTCCGATATGCGCACGACATCGGGAAGCTGGCGGGTCGCCAAGGACTTCCCCAGTGTTCCGGCCTGGATCGTCAAGGCGGTCGGCGGCTCGACCACGCACTGGGCTGGCGCATCGCTGCGCTTCAACGAGCACGAGTTCAAGATCAAGACTACCTATGGGAGCATGCCCGGCGCCAACCTGCTGGACTGGCCGATCACGCTCGCCGAAATGGAGCCGTGGTACGCCAAGGCCGAAGACAAAATGGGCGTGACCCGCACCAACGGCATTCCCGGCCTGCCCGGCAACAACAATTTCAAGGTGCTCGAGGCCGGCGCGAAGAAGCTCGGCTACAAGACCGTGCATACCGGCAACATGGCCATCAACAGCGAGCCGCGCGACGGCCGCGGATCCTGCCAGCAGATCGGATTCTGCTTCCAGGGCTGCAAATCGGGCGCGAAGTGGTCGACGCTTTATACCGAAATTCCCAAGGGCGAAGCGACCGGCAATCTCGAGGTGCGCCCCAACAGCATGGCGATCAAGATCGAGCACGATGCCGCGGGCAAGGTGACCGGCGTGGTCTATGCCGACCAGGCCGGCGCCATGCAACGCCAGAAGGCGCGCGTGGTCGCGGTCGCCGGCAACTCGATCGAGAGCCCGCGCTTGCTGCTCAACAGCGCCTCGAGCATGTTCCCCGACGGTCTTGCCAACTCGTCCGGGCAGGTCGGCCGCAACTACATGCGGCACATGACCGGCAGCGTCTACGCAGCGTTCGAAAAATCGGTGCATATGTATCGCGGCACCACCATGGCCGGCATTATCCGCGACGAGGCCGGCAACGACCCGAAGCGCGGCTTCGTCGGAGGCTACGAAATGGAGACGCTGTCGCTCGGCATCCCGTTCATGGCAGCGTTCCTCAATCCGGGCGCATGGGGACGGCCGTTCTCAGCCGCGATGGAGGCCTATCCGCGGATGGCCGGCATGTGGCTGGTCGGCGAGGACATGCCGCAGGAAACCAACCGCATCACGCTCGACCCCAAAGCCAAGGACAAGTTCGGCATGGCTGTCGCGAGCGTGCATTTCGACGATCATCCCAACGACATCGCGATGCGCGATCACGCCTACAAGCAGGGCTCCGCCGTCTACGAGGCCGTCGGGGCCACCGTGACCTATCCGACGCCGCCCTATCCAAGCACCCACAACATGGGCACCAATCGGATGAGCGAGAAGCCGAGGGATGGCGTGGTGAACAAGTTCGGCCAGACCCACGACATCAAGAACCTGTTCGTGTCCGACGGCAGCCAGTTCACCAGCGGCGCGGCCTGCAACCCGACGCTGACCATCGTTTCGCTCGCCATCCGGCAGGCGGACCACGTCGCGGCCGCCATGCAGCGCAAGGAGATTTAGTGTCTTAAAAAAATAGAGCGGCTCTGTCTGAAACCCGGCAGAGCCGCTTTCGTCCGATACGTGGCAGTTCCCGAAGCCGAAATGCCTATTCGGCGGCGTCGAGAATGGCTGCTTCGTTGCCATGAAATTCCGGGACCGCCACCGCATTCCTGGAGCGATAGATCAGACAGCAACATCGCAGTAGCGACGCGAAATTATTGACCTCGCCATGGTGGTCGAGGACTTCGCTATGCAGCGTGGTGAGGAATTTCGCCAAGCTCATCCCCTCCTTGCCCTCCCTGGCCGCGATCTCCTCAAGCGTGTCCCAGAACGCCATTTCGAGCCGGATCGAGGTGCAATGACCGCCGATCCGGAGCGATCGGGTCTGCGATTCGTAGTCGCGTTGCGGCTGGTGCGCGAACAATTGGCACATGGCGTTCCTCCCGTTCACATTATCGTTTTTCGAAACGATATACCCACGCGTGCGGCCAGACAATCCCGGGCATGGTCCGCGCCAACGGCATCAGAATCGGGCTGAGTCTTCTGTTTTGATGCGCTTTCCCCACGCGAACCGGCATCCACCTTCGCTCGAAAACGCTATAGAATGCGCGCGGAACCTCGAATCGATCCTTGAACGAAGCCAAATGCCCGTCCGCCAGCTCCCCGAACAAATCGTCAACCGCATCGCCGCCGGCGAAGTGGTCGAGCGTCCGGCGAGCGTGGTCAAGGAGCTGGTGGAAAACGCCATCGACGCCGGCGCCAGCCGGATCGACATCTTCACCGATGGCGGCGGCCGGCGGCGGATCGGCATCACCGACGACGGCAGCGGCATGAGCCATGGCGATCTCGCACTGGCAGTCGATCGCCACGCGACGTCGAAACTCGACGATGAGGACCTGTTGCGAATTCGCACGCTGGGGTTCCGCGGCGAGGCGCTGCCCTCGATCGGTGCGGTGGCCAAACTCGGTATCACCACGCGTCATGCCAGCGAGCCGCACGCCTGGTCGCTGGCGGTCGAAGGCGGGGTGAAATCCAAGATCATGCCGGCGGCACTCTCCCAAGGCACCCGGGTCGAGGTCAGCGACTTGTTCTATGCGACCCCGGCGCGCCTGAAATTTCTCAAGACCGACCGCACCGAGGCCGAGGCGATCCGCGAGGTGGTGCGGCGGCTCGGCATGGCGCGGCCCGATATCGCCGTTACGCTGGCGGGCGAGGAACGCGCGCCGGTCACCTGGGCAGCAGTGCTGCCGGGCGCCAGCGGCCGGCTGACCCGGCTCGGCGACATTCTGGGGGCCGATTTTCGCGGCAGCGCGATTGAAGTGCGCGCCGAGCGCGACGGCGTCGTGGTCGAGGGTTTTGCCGCGGCACCGTCGCTGACGCGGGCGAATGCGCTCGGGCAATATCTGTTCGTCAACGGCCGTCCTGTTCGCGACAAGCTCATGATCGGCGCGGTGCGCGCGGCCTATTCGGACTACCTGCCGCGCGACCGCCATCCGGTGGTGGCGCTGTTCGTCACGCTGGACCCGCAAGAGGTCGACGCCAATGTGCATCCCGCCAAGACCGAGGTCCGGTTCCGCAACGCCGGCCTGGTGCGCGCGCTGATCGTGCACGCGCTGAAGGAAGGCCTTGCCCGCGAGGGCAAGCGCACCGCCGCCAACAGCGACGGCGCGGCGCTCGCCTCGTTCCGCCCGTCGTTTGCGCCGCGCGCCAATTGGGACTGGCGGCGCTCGCCGTCTTTTCCGGTCGGATCGCAGCCCGGCTTCGAAGGCGCAGCCGTAGCGGCGTTCGCCGAACCGGGGCAAGCCGCGTTCGACGTCGGCGCGCCGACGGCGGATATTCGTTTCCAGGAAACGCCAACCGCGGATCTGCTCGACCGCCCGCTGGGCGCGGCGCGGACGCAGATCCACGAGACCTATATCGTGTCGCAGACCCGCGACGGCCTGATCGTGGTGGATCAGCACGCCGCGCACGAACGGATCGTCTATGAGAGACTGAAGGCGTCATTGGCGAAGAATGGCGTGCAGCGGCAGATTTTGCTGATCCCGGAAATCGTCGAAATGGACGAGGCCACCGTCGAGAAACTGCTCGACCGCGCCGAGGAATTGGCGTCGTTCGGGCTCGCGATCGAATCCTTCGGCCCCGGCGCAGTCGCGGTGCGCGAAACGCCCTCGCTGCTCGGCAAGACCGATGCCGGCGCGCTGCTGCGCGACCTCGCCGAGCACATGGCCGAATGGGACGAGGCGCTGCCGCTGGAGCGGCGTCTGATGCATGTCGCCGCCACCATGGCCTGCCACGGCTCGGTGCGCGCCGGCAGGCGCCTCAAGCCGGAAGAGATGAACGCGCTGCTGCGCGAGATGGAAGACACGCCGAATTCCGGCCAGTGCAACCATGGCCGGCCGACTTACGTGGAATTGAAACTGAGCGATATCGAGAAGCTGTTCGGGCGAAGGTGACCTCCACTGTCTTCGCCCGGCTTGACCGGGCGATCCAGTATTCCAGAGGCGGCAGTGAAAGAGCCGCGAGGCCGCGGCGTACTGGATCACCCGCCTTCGCGGGTGATGACAACCGCGGTTTTGGCTCGCGAAGCCGTTACCCAGCCCGCAAAAACACAAACTCGGTGTCTTCATACACCCGCCGCTCCAGCTCCTCGAAGCCTTCCGGCGCGGCAAACTCTGCCGCCTTGGCTTCTTCCACCACCAGCAGCGCACCCGGCGTCAGCCAGCCGCCGTCGCGCAGCGAGGCCAGCGCCTTCTCGGCGAGTCCCCTGCCGTAGGGCGGATCGAGGAACACCAGCGAGAACGGTTCCATCGGGTGCGCGGGCCCGAGATGGGTGGCGTCGCGGCGGTAGACTTTTGTCACGCCGCCGAGCGCAAGCGCCTCGACATTGTTGCGCAACAGCGCCCGCGCCTCGGCGCCGTTGTCGACGAACAGCGCGAAGCTGGCGCCGCGCGAGACCGCCTCGATGCCGAGCGCGCCGGTGCCGGCGAACAGGTCGAGCACGCGCGAATTGGTGATCGGATCGTCATAGGCGTGGATCAGGATGTTGAACACGGACTCGCGCAAGCGATCCGCTGTGGGGCGAATCTCGCGCGACGACGGCGACACGAGGTTGCGGCCCTTCAATCGCCCGCCGACGACGCGCATCAGAGAGCGCCGCCCTTGCATGGAAGCGGATACGCCAGTGCCCCAGAAACGAAGCTGCGCCCCCTCTCCCATGGGGAGAGGGCTGGGGTAAGGGGGTACGGTCTATCGACAGGCCCAAACCCCTCACCCGGATCGCGTCGGACAGCGCTGGCGCGCTGCCGAGGCGATCCGACCTCTCCCCTTGGGAGAGGTGAAATCGAGCTCGTGGCGGGCTCCGATTCAAAATCCACGTAGAGAAGTCCCTATTCGTCGCGCGGCTTCAAATCACGCTTGCCGTGATAGCCGCGCTGCGGGCGGCGTGGCGGGCCGTAGCCGTTGGCTTCCAGCTCGTTGCGCGCCCGCGCCTCCTCGCTGCCGGTGCGCTGCACCAACACGCGGCGGCCCTTGCGGTCGGCGATCAGGCCGCTCTTGCCCGCGGGCTTGAACGGTTTTTTGCCGCGCGGCGCGTCGGGCTCTTCCGCCTCGGGCTTGGCGGCCGCCTCGCCCGGCATCGGGCGATTGAAATCCGCCCCCGAGAGCGCGACCAGCTTTTCGCCGAGCTGATCGCGCAGCACGCGCGTCTTGACCTCCTCGACCGCACCCTCGGCAAGTTCGGCCAGCTGGAACGGGCCGTAGGACACCCGGATCAGCCGGTTCACCTCGAGGCCGAGATGCGCCATCACGTTGCGCACCTCGCGGTTCTTGCCTTCGCGGATCGCAAACACCAGCCAGACATTGGCGCCCTGGTCGCGCTCCAGGGTGGCATCGATAGGACCGTATTTGACGCCGTCGACCTCGACGCCGCGCTTCAATTCGTCGAGCTGCGCCTGCGTCACCTCGCCGTGGGCGCGGACCCGATAGCGCCGCAGCCAGCCGGTGTCCGGCAGTTCGAGCGCACGCGCCAGCCCGCCGTCATTGGTGAGCAGCAGCAGGCCCTCGGTATTGAAATCGAGCCGGCCGATCGAGATCAGCCGCGGCAGGCCCTCCGGCAAATTGTCGAACACCGTCGGCCGCCCTTCCGGGTCGGCGTGGGTGGTCATCAGCCCGCGCGGCTTGTGAAACAGGAACAGCCTTGTGCGCTCGCGCGGCGGCAACGGCTTGCCGTCGACGGTGACGGCGTCGTTCTCGGTGACGTCGAGCGCCGGCGAATTGATGACGCGGCCATTGACGGTGACGCGGCCCTGCACGATCCATTCCTCGGCGTCGCGGCGCGAGGCCAGCCCGGCCCGCGACACCACCTTGGCGATGCGCTCGCCGGATTTCTTGATTTTCGGCGGTCGCGGCGCGCGTTTCTCAAAATCAGGCGTGCGCTCGCGATAGGCGCCGCGGCCGCCGAAGGCGGGGCGCTTTGCAAATACCTTGCTGTCGTCCTCATTGTCGCGGCGGGGCCGGTCGGCATTGCGGTCGAACGATCGCGGCTCGCTGCGCGGATGCTCCTGCCACTCGGTGCGACCCTCAGGACGCTGACGAGGGCGGTCGAACTTCGGACGGTCCTCGCGGCTTTCCCGCGGGCGATCGAATTTTGGTCGCTCACGAAACGGGCGATCGCCTTGGGGACGATCACCTTGGGGACGGTCTTCGCGCGGCTTGTCGAAGCGGGGTTTGTCGAAGCGCGGCTTGTCGTAACCGCGCTTTTCGAAACTTCTTTCGCCATCGCGGGAGGGACGCGAATTGCGCCCGGCATGATCGGGCGAGGAAGCATCGCGCTTCTGCCACGGTTTTGAATCGGCGCGGTCCGGACCGCGATCCGGGCGGCTGCCAAAATCCTTGCGCGGGCCTCTGTCACCCGAGTCGCTCTTGCGATCTCGTGGAGCGCCGCGCGAAAACTTCTTGTCACCGCCAAATTTCCCCCCGGGACGATCGCCATCCCGGGACGGCCGCGCGGAATATGGGCGGGCGCCCCGTGGCCGGTCGCCGTCTTTTCGAAAGCCTTCGCCGCGCGGGGTGTAGGGTCGCTTCTCACGGTCACCGTCACGATCCCGCGGCGCATAGGGCTTCTTGTCGGCGAATTTGCGGTCCTGGAAACGGGCGGCCGGGCGGGCATCGCCACGCGGCGCATAAGGCCGCTTTTCGCCGAATTTCCTGTCCTGGAAACGCGAGGCCGGACGGGCATCGCGGCCCGGAGCATCGTCGTGGTCCCGGCGTGGCGGAGCACCTTCGCGCTTGCCAGCATACGGCTTGCCTGAGCCCGAATAGGGCTTCTTGTCGTAAGGGCGGCCGCCCTCGCGCTTGTCCCCAAAATCCTTGCCGGCAAAACCGCGCTTGGCGAATTTCTTCTCCGGTCCGCGGGCGGCGCCGGAACGGCCTTTTCCGCCCGACGGACGATCGCGCCGGCCGCGGGAATCGTTGTTTTTGTCGT
>DATNMT010000353.1:0-22838 GCA_035602495.1 Bradyrhizobium sp. | reverse complement strand
CCCTCCCGCCAAGCGCGGGCTGTCGATGGTGTTTCAGTCCTACGCGCTCTATCCGCATATGAGCGTCCGCGGCAACATCGCGTTCGGCCTGAAAATGGCAGGACTGCCGCGTGCCGAGATCGACCGCAAGGTGGAAGCAGCCGCCGCGACGCTGAACCTGACGCCGTATCTCGACCGAAAGCCGCGCGACCTTTCCGGTGGGCAACGCCAGCGCGTTGCGATCGGCCGCGCCATCGTGCGCGAGCCGAAGGCATTTCTGTTCGACGAACCCTTGTCCAATCTCGACGCCGCGCTCCGCGTCCAGATGCGCCTGGAAGTGACAAAACTGCAGAAGCAGTTAGGGACCACCGCCGTCTACGTCACCCACGACCAGGTCGAGGCCATGACCATGGCCGACAAGATCGTGGTGCTCAACGCTGGCCGCATCGAACAATACGGTTCGCCGCTCGAGCTTTACGAGCGGCCGGCAAACCTGTTCGTCGCCGGCTTCATCGGTTCGCCCAAGATGAATTTTGTGTCCGGAGAGGCCGCCGGCGAACCGGGCGTCGCTACCCTGGGCGTCAGGCCCGAACATCTGAAGATCGGCAAGGAGGGAGAAGGCTGGCCCGGCACCGTATCGGTCGCGGAGCATCTGGGCAGCGACACCTTCCTCTATGTCGACGCCGGCAAACTCGGAACGCTCACGGTGCGCGCCATCGGCGAGTTCAGCCTCAAGGCCGGCGATCGCGTATGGCTGTCGCCGGATCCGGCCCGCCTGCACCGCTTCGACAAGGACGGCGGCGTCATCAGGACCTAAGCGATGGCGAACGATACCGCCTGTGAACAGGAACCAAGCGAAAATGTATCTGGAGAAATTTAGGCTTGGCGGCCGCGTCGCCGTCATCACCGGGGCAGGCCAGGGCATCGGGCTGGCCTGTGCGGAGGCGCTCGGCGAAGCGGGCGCGAAAGTGATCCTTGCCGATCGGGACCCTGCGGCGGCCGAAACCGGTTGCGCCGGCTTGCGGGCGAAGGGCTACGACGCCGAGGTCGTTATCATGGACGTGACGGACTCGCCGCGCGTGGCGGAAGTCGCCGATCAACTCGCCGCACGGCACGGAAAGATCGATATCCTGGTCAACAACGCCGGCATTGCGCGAAGCGAAACCCCGGCGGAGAAAGTCGCCGACGAGCACTGGCTGAACGTCGTCGATGTCAATCTCAACGGCACCTTCTGGTGTTGCCGCGCCTTCGGCAGACACATGCTGGACGCCAAATCGGGCGCCATCGTGAACATCGGTTCGATGTCCGGCTTCATCGTCAACAAGCCGCAGGAGCAGTCCTACTACAACGCTTCGAAGGCCGCGGTGCACCATCTGACGAAATCGCTCGCCGCCGAATGGGGCGCGCGCGGCGTGCGCGTCAATGCGGTGGCGCCAACCTATATCGCCACGCCGCTCAATGCATTCGTCAAGAACAACCCGCAGATGTACGATGCGTGGATCGGAGGTACCCCGATGGCCCGGATGGGCGAGGTCGACGAAGTTGCCTCCGTTGTCCTGTTCCTCGCCTCCGATGCCGCCAGCCTGATGACGGGAAGCGTGGTGCTGGTCGACGGAGGTTATACGTGCTGGTAGGCTGGCGCGGTTCTTGGACAGGGTTGGGATGAGGCAGGCCTTCATCGGTGTCGACGTCGGAACATCGAGCGCGCGCGCCGGCGTGTTCGACGAGAAGGGAACCCTGTTGGCGACCGCCCGGCACCCGATCACGGTCTGGCATGAAGCAGGCAATATCGTCGAACAGTCGTCCGCCGAGATCTGGGCGGCCTGCGCGGCCTCGGTTCGCGCCGCCATGGCGGATGCGGCGCTGCCGCCTTCCGCCGTCAGGGGCCTGGGTTTCGACGCGACCTGCTCGCTGGTGGTGCTCGACGCTGCCGCCAACCCGCTGACGGTCAGCACGTCGGGTGACGCGCGACGCAATGTCATCGTCTGGATGGACCATCGCGCTATCGCGGAGGCCCGTCTCGTCAACGACACGCATGACGACGTGCTTCGCTATGTCGGCGGCTCGATCTCGCCAGAAATGGAAATTCCAAAACTGCTTTGGCTGAAGCGGTACCTGCCGTCGACCTACCATGCGGCCGGGCATTTCTTCGATCTCGCGGACTATCTTTCGTTTCGCGCCACCGGATCGACGTTACGCTCGATTTGCACGCTCGCCTGCAAATGGAATTACCTCGCCCACGAGCGCCGCTGGAGCAACAGCTATTTCGAACGCATCGGTCTTGGCGATCTCGCCTCCGACAGCCGCGCGAAAATCGGCAATGAGATCGTGGCCCCCGGGACCCCGCTGGGCGTTGGCCTGACCGGGTCGGCCGCGCGCGATTTGGGCCTGCTCGAGGGGACGCCGGTCGGCGCGTCGCTGATCGACGCGCACGCCGGAGGTGTCGGCACGATCGGAGGGCGCGAAGCGTCGGGCGCGGCGGTCGACGTGTGTCGCCGTCTGGCCTACATCATGGGCACTTCGGCCTGCATCATGGCGACCACATCGGTGCCCCGCTTTGTCCCGGGCGTTTGGGGTCCTTATTATTCCGGGATGGTGCCCGGGTTCTGGCTCAACGAAGGCGGTCAGTCCGCGGCGGGCGCGGCCATCGATCATCTCGTCAGGTCCCACCCCGCCTATGACGAGGCGGTCGCGACCGCGCGTGCCGGTGGCATGGAAGTGCTGGAGTTTCTCGAGCGGCGCATTGCCTCGCGCGCGCGAAAGGTGGGCGAGGCGGCATTGTTTGCCCGCGACGTTCACGTCCTGCCCGAGTTTCTCGGCAACCGTTCGCCGTTCGCCGACCCGGATTCTCGCGCGGTCGTCGCCGGACTGGATCTCGACGTCGACATTGGCTCGATGGAGCGGCTGTTCGTGGCGGGACTGTGCGGGCTCGCCTACGGCCTTGCGGATGTCGTTGACGCCTTTTCGGCGCACGGGGTCGACAGCGACCTGATGGTAATTGGCGGCGGCGCGGGACGCAGTCCGCTGGTCCGCCAGATCATGGCCGACACCACGGGCCTGACGGTCGCGGTTCCCGAGACGCACGAACCGGTCCTGCTCGGCGCCGCCATGCTCGGGGCCGTCGCCGGCAGCGCTTACGGTTCGATTGGCGAGGCAATGACTTCGATGTCGGCGATCGGGTGCCTGAGCGAACCGACGTCCCCCGGGATGGCCGATTTCCACCGGACCAAGCGGCGGGTTCACGGCTTGATGCGAAAACTGGACCGGGAAAGCCGCGATGCCATGGACGCGATCGGACGGATCGCCGGTCCGCGATGAAGAATTAGAGCCATGCTGCTGAGTTGCGGTGACGCCTTGATCGATTTCCTGCCTGTCACATCGGTGGATGGGCGCGACGCCATCGTACCCGCGGTTGGCGGCTCCTGCCTCAACGTCGCCGTCGGCATGGCGCGTCTCGGCGCGCCGGCGGGATTCGTCGGCGGTATTTCGACCGACCTGTTCGGCCGCATGATTGCCGATCATGCCGCCGCCTCGCAGGTCGACCTTCGATACGCGACACGGAGCGAGCACCAGACGACGCTCGCCTTCGTCCGCACCGTCGCCGGCGAGCCGCAATATGCGTTCTATGACGAGGGGACCGCGACCCGAAACTGGATCTATCGGCCCGGCTCGATTCCCTTCGACCAAATCGAGGCCGTTCATGTCGGATCGACCACGCTCACCAACGACAAGGGAGCGGCGGAGGTGCTTGCCATGCTCGATGATGCACGTCGATCGGCCACCATCTCCTTCGACCCGAATTGCCGGCCCAAGCTGGTCAAGGACAAGGCCCGCTACGTCGAGCAGATGGATGCGTTTGCCGCTTTTGCCGACATCGTGCGGATGTCGGACGTCGATTTTGAATTCCTGTACGGCCGGAGCGACTACGCGGAAAGGGCGAGATCGTTGATCGAGACGGGCGCCGGACTGGTCGTGATCACGCGCGGAAACAGGGGAGCTGTGGCCTGGCATAAGCAGGCAGGCATGGTCGAGGTCGCGGCGCCCGCCGTCGATGTGGTGGATACCGTCGGAGCCGGCGATAGTTTTCAGGCCGCCTTGTTGTTCGCGCTCCGTGCCACCGGACGGATCGGAACCAAATCGCTGGCGTGCATGGATGACGACGGGCTTCGTCGCGTGCTGTCATTTGCAGCGGGCTGCGCGGCCTTCACATGCGGTCGCCCCGGCGCCGATCCACCACGACAGGACGAAATCGGCGATATCATGCGGCACGCTTTCGAATGAGGACCCGGCCGGCGCGGGTGCTCACAGCTTCGGCCCGGGAAACCCCCGCAAAACGCCTCCTGATCGCCCGTACCCCTCCTAACCAACGAAGTTTGTTGCGTTTCTCGGCCATTCCGCCTAAAAGCCCCCTGCAACGGAAAGACCACCGATGGCCCATAATTTCGCAATCAACGACGACGTTCACCACCAGCAGCAGGGGCCGCAAGGCCGCGCCGTCGCCAAGGAGCGCAGCGTCTATACCATCGTCAGCCGCCTGCCGATCGAGGCGGACGGACGTCCGCGCTACCGCATCAAGAGCAAGACCGAGAATGTCGAGCGCGTGGTGACCGAGGAGCAGATCAGCCGGCTCGGCTGATCCCGCTGCCGCTGGTTTTATGAGTGTGTCGCCCGGTTTAGCTTGCTAATTGCGCGCGAGTAGCGTAAACGCCTCGCATTCGAACAATCGATTTGCTTGTTGATCGCGCCGAACCGGCTCTACTCCCCAAGACATCGCTGAAATCGGATCAAACCCGCGCGAAGATCGTTGCGGGCGGTACCCGCGCATTTCGCGCATCTTGGAGAAGTAAAATGACTACCGGAACAGTTAAGTGGTTCAACGCGACCAAGGGCTTCGGCTTCATTCAGCCTGACGACGGCGGCAACGACGTGTTCGTGCATATCAGCGCCGTCGAGCGCGCCGGAATGGGCTCGCTCAACGAAGGCCAGAAGCTTTCGTTCGAATCGAAGGTCGATAGCCAGCGTGGCAAGACCAGCGCGGAAAACCTCCGCGCCATGTGAGGCCGGCCGATCGAGGGATTGCCCGCGGATGTACCGGGATCCCTGGCATCGGCCGCGTTTCAAAGCGACATGAGATGAAAGCCCGCCGGTCATATCGGCGGGCCTTTATTTTGCCTGGTCGTGCTTGGCCATCCCGGTCGCTTTGTAATCGTAGGTGAGATAGAATTCGGTGCGATAGCTGCCCCAGGCGCTCGTCTCGAAAATGCGGTTGACCTCGCGCAGCCGCGACGCCGGCAGCCGCAGCGTGACCACCTGGCCGATGCCCATCATCACATACCAGCTGACGACTTCGACGCCGGGGGGCGGAAAGGCCTTGTAAAAGCCCTGCTTCTCGAGCTGCGCGTTGAGTTCGCTCAACGGGCGTGACTCATCGTGCTTGAGGAAGATCGTGAGCATCACCGCATTATCGGCGGTCGGTGCGGCGCTTTCGCCCGGCGCCGGCGCCGGTGTCGTCTGGGCGCTGGCGCCCGAATCGAACGCCAACAACCCGGCCAACGCCCCGATCGCGATCCATAACCCAATTCCCCGACCCATCGCCTTCACCCTTTCCGGTTGTCCGATTGCGTTTGCAGGATTTGCCGGCGCCATCATCGCAAACTTGCAACCTCCCATCCAGGTTCCCATCGGCTGCGACGTTCAGCCGGCCAAATGTGAAGCAGGTTACATTTGGGCCGAGGTTTCCGCGCTATTCATCGGACTGGCCCCCGGGGCATTCCCGGTACCGAGGACGGGACCGATGAAAACACGGCGGATGGCATATTGGTGGTTCAGGTTCGTCATCTCAGGACGATTTCTGGAAAAATTCCTGAACGTGCGGCGGGCCCGGCAAACCCAGAACCCGGGGCAGCCATCATAGCGCCGGATGGCGATCGCGGTCAGTTTGCCGGGTGCGATCTTCTAGGACTGGCCGATGAGTTTTTTGATCTGGGCCGCGCCGCCGGTCACGGCATCGCGTCCCTTCCACGCCATATAGGTCAGGCGTCCGGCCAGCGATTGGTGGCTGCGCAGGCGGCGCGATCCCAGCACGTGCCCGACCTTCTCGGGAAACCGGGCCACTTCGGTGTCCACCAGCGTGGCGATCGCGTTCATCAGGCTCTCGAGCCTTGCTCCCCAGTCGGATTGCTCGAGTTGATCGATGCGGACCCGCAAGGCGTATTCGGTGTCGTAGATCTCGGTCAGGATTTCCTTGGAGACAAGGACCCGCTCGTTTCGAAGCGCAACGCGCAACGCCAGCCGCTTGTCGTCGAGCCGGTCGAGCACCATCGAGACCGCGATCGCATAGGGTGCGGCGGCGATATCGGCGGCGTTCTTGCTCGGCGCTGCCTTGGTGGCGAGGCGGATCAACTGCCAATGCACCTTGAGCCGTTTGGCCACCAGCGCCAGCGCAAAGGGAATCGCCTCGGCGTGGTTTTTGCCTAACCCGTCCAGCAACGCGGTTATCTTGGCAACCCGCGCGTCGTCCAGCTTCTGGATGGCCGTCGGCAGCGCGTCGCTGAACTTCGCCAGCGCATCGCGCGCCCGCAGCGCGCACAGTATCTTGGCGAGGTCGTCGTACACCGCACGCGACGCGGTATAGACCGCGAGCTTGGCGCGGGTCTGGTCGGCGCGCTCCGGTGAGCTCAGCGTGCTCTCGAGATATTTGACGACCTTGGTCTGGAATGTGGCCGCCTCCTTGCGGGCTTCCTTTTGATTGTCGGCGACGATCAACTCGTCCAGCTTCTTGATATAGTCGCGCGCCATGGTCGGCAGCAGGTCGCGACTGATCCACTCCCAGATGACAGCCAGCGAACCGCGCTGGATCCGGCCGGAATTGGCATCATCGCGGGTGCCGTCGATCAAGAGCGGTTCCAGCGGCGCAAAGAAATACCGCGAGGGATTGGCGGCGCGATTTTGGGTGGAACCGTCCTTGCGGAGCTCGGCGCGCAGTTTGGCCAGGATCTCTGCGGCGCCCGGAATCTCTTCGTGGCTCAGCTCCAGCCGTTCGAGTTCGGTCAGCAGATTGCTTCGCGTCATCGGCGTCAGCCGCTGCAGAAATTCCCCGATCCGGTCGGCCAGCGTCATCGCACCCAATTTCCGCAATCTGATCAGTCGTCGACGGTCGGTCCATCCTGCGCGGGCATGGTCGCCCGCAAATGGAAACACGCAGCCAAGAAAAGCAGATTGCCGTAAATTAAGACGTAAACGCCAACCCCGTGGAACTACGGTATCCGCGCGCACGCCACGGCGTCTGCGCGGTACGTAGTACTACGGAGATTTCGTCAGCGGCCGGATTATTTCGGCGGTTTTCGAATAACTTGCTGCGAATCCGAGACCGCGGCGCTATTGCCTTTGTCCGTGAATAGGCCGAAGTCTCAGTAGTCCTACTGAGTAAAAAATTAACCCTCATAGAGGACAGGGCCGTTAAACAAATTATATGTCACATCCCGAAGCCAGCGATTCGCATCTTTCGAAATGGGTCGAGGACTGCGCGTCTCTGGAGGGCGATGGCGAAGTCGTCCGATTGTCCGCGGCGCGCGCCAGGGCGATGGAAGAGGCCGGCGCCGAGATCGCGCGTCAGCTCAATGGACCGTTGACCGCGCTCCTGCTCTACATGGGCGAGATCAAGCAGAACAGCCAACAGCTTTCGCAGGCGGCGGGCAACCGGATTTACCTGCAGCAAGTGGTCGAGAACGCGCTTCAGCAAACCGAGCGCGTCTGCGCCATGATCAAGCAGATGGCGGATGCTCACGAGGGGCCGGCCGCGGCACCCGGCCGCAAGCCGGGATCGGAGAGCCGCACCGGCCACGTCAAGGACAACCGCGCCTCGGGCGTGATGTTTTCCTCCGAATCCGGCCAGAAGCCTTTGACGCGACGCGAGCGCGAGGTTCTCAGTCTCATCAGCGAGGGCTACTCCAACAAGCAAGGCGCTTTGCGGATGCAAATCAGCCCAAGGACCTTCGAGAGCCATCGCGCCGAGGCGATGCGAAAGCTCGGCGCGCGAAACACCGCGGATCTCGTCCGTCTGGCGCTGCTGCATCCCACGGGCTAGGGACCTCGCCGGTTTCAATCGATTTAGGCAAGCCATGCCCGCGCGGCACGAGGCGTCCGGGTTATCGCGGGAACGTTGCGCCGCTCAGTAAAAATCTTCGGCGAAAGCGCGCACGCGCGGACTCGGCCGCGTGGCGTTGACTTCAACCTTGGACGCCCTCGGCACGATCGTGATGGTCCAGCGCTGCGGAACACTCGACTTGTATTCCAGAACCGACCGTACGTGGCCGGTGATCGTCGATCCGGCCGCGCGGATGGTTGCCGTTCTGCCGTTGAACTGGGCGATGCGAAAGCGACGGACTTCCTTCTGGTCGGTCGTTTCGAACGTGAACATGAAGCCCCCCTTTGCTCACGCCACTATCGCCTTTTATTCTTATCCGTCTATGAAAATACGCAACAGTAGAAGTACGGCGGTGTAACCTCGTCGGGCTCGCCAAGCCCCGAAGACATGCGCCGGCGCCGAGCGGGCGCCGAGATGGCTGCTGCCGCTTTCGTTGCGGACAATTGCGGAGCGGAACCTTGCCTGAAGCTAGCGCCTTGCGGCGCCTGCGACCGGCTACTCGGCAGATCCCGGAAACACCGCTTCCATCTTGGTTTTCAGCGTGGCGGCGTTGAACGGCTTGACGATGTAGTTGCTGACGCCGGCCTTCTTTGCGGCAATGACATTCTCGGTCTTGGATTCCGCGGTGATCATGATGAAGGGCGTTTGCGATAGCTCCGGGCTGGCGCGGACTTCCCGGAGCAGGTCGTAGCCGGTCATCGGCTCCATATTCCAGTCGGAAATCACCAGGCCGTATTTCTTGCCCTGCATCTTGGCGAGTGCGGCCGAGCCGTCGCTGGCATCGTCGACGTTGTCGAACCCGATCTGCTTGAGCAGATTGCGGATGATACGGATCATGGTGTTGTAGTCGTCGACCACCAGGATCGGCATCGACAAATCAAAGGCCATGTCTCTGCTCCGCGCAGTTCAGGTTGCCGAACGCGGGCGGGGCATTCCTGGTGTGCGAAGATTGCTCGACGCAGGTTCGAACGCGGGCTCGTCAGCATCGCGACAATTATCAGCGGTCATTGAACAGCCAGTTAATTCCGGGCTGAATATATTTGCCGGCCGCGCGCCGTGGGGGCCGTATCTATACGGTGGCCGAGATCATCGCGGCCGCGGCCTGGCGCAAACAGTCCTCGCGCGGGCCGGCATCGTCTTTGCCACAACGCGCGGCGGGGGTGTTCTCGCAACGACCTCGCTACGCCGGCCGCTGCGGTGGGTCATGAAAGGCGACGCGGCCGAAGTAACCGGTTGTATTGCGCCTTGACCGTCGCGTAGCACTCACACGAGGTCCTGCTCAGACCCTCGAGATTGGTAATCTCGATATGGCCGCGGCTGTAATGAATGAAGTTGGCCTGCTGCAGCGTGTTGGCCACCAGCGATACGCTATTGCGGCGCGCGCCGATCATCTGCGCCATCGATTCCTGCGTCAGCACGAGCTTTTCGCTGCCCGATAGATCGTGGGTCTGCAACAGACATCGCGCCAGCCGGGCTTCCACCGTGTGCGAAGCGTTGCAGCCCGCGGTCAGCTGGATCTGCGCATAGACCGCCAGCCCGTGTCGAACCAAGGTCGCTCGAAACGTCGCACTTTGGTCGGCCACCGCCCGAACACGATCGATGTCGAGCGTGGAGGCGGTGCCGGGAACCAGCACCACCGCGCTGTTCAGCGAGGTTGCATCGCCAAGCGTGGCGAACGCGCCGAACAGGCTGTCGCGGCCGACCATGGCGATCTGAACGTTTTCTCCCCTGGCAAGTTTCACGACAAGAGAAATCAAGCCCCGGTGCGGCAGATAGGCGCGCTTGAGCGTTTCACCGGCCTCGACCAGCACGGATTCGGAAACCAGATCCACCGTTCGCAGATGGGGGCGAACCAATTCGAAGTCTTCCGCGGAGAGCGACGACAGGAATCCGTTGGGTGAACGGGGAGTTGAATCCAAGGCAACCTCCTCCCGCATCGAAGCACGAGCGGTCTCTGCTGCCACCAACCTCTATGCACGCTGTGCGACGCATAGGATGATCCCCACCCGCATTGTTGGCAAGTAGTATCGGCATACAGGTACATCCTCCTGCGCCGGTTTCGTCCTCATGGCGCGCTTCCGCGCAGAACGAGCGTCAAACGCTACTTTTCGTTGCCAGACCGTCAGTCCGGTACGTTCAGTAGCCGATGATGATGTGCCTTGACGGCGCCGTAGCATTCGCAAGCCGACTCTCTCAAACCGTCTACGTTGGTGATGTCGATATGCCCCCGGCTGTAGCGGATGATCCCGGCCTGCTGCAGCGCATGGGCGACGATCGATATCGCGTTGCGTTGCACGCCGATCATTTGCGCCAGGGATTCCTGGGTCAGCGGCAATGTTTCGCTGTCGCACAGATCGCGTGCGCGCAACAACCAGCGCGACAGCCGCGCTTCGACCGAGTGAGATGCATTGCATGCGGCGGATTGCTGGGCCAATGCGAGCACCGCCTGCTCATGCCGCGTCAGCGCCGTTCGAAAAGCGGCGCTGCGATCGGCAATCGCGCGAAATTCCGCGGCATCGAGAGTGGATGCGGTCCCTGGAAGGACCACCACCGCGTCGGTCAACGATATTCCGCCATCGAGCGCGGCCGCGGCGCCGAACACGCCGTCGCGTCCGACCGTCGCCACCTCGATCGATTGTCCCTCCGAAAGCCGAACCATCATCGAGATGGCGCCGCTGTGCGGCAGATAGACATGTGTCAGCAGGCCGCCTGCTTCGACCAGGACAGTTTCCTTGACCAGTTCGACGGACCCGAGACGCGGACGCAAGACTTCCAATTCTGCCGCGGGCAGCGCTTGCAACAGTTGATTGGCGGAACGCTGCATTGAAGCCATAGGCTCTCCCGCCGGAAAGGGCGGGAGCTCAATACGTCTCACGTCGCCTGGACCTTGTTCAACCGACGATAGAGAAGGATAGCCCGGCCATCCAATTGCGCAAGCCGGTAGTTGTGCCAACGACTTTATACACGGTGCAGGGCAGACAGCGCGCCATATTAAGGCAGAAATGAGAACAGCGTGCTGATTCGCGGCGATGAAAATCCCAGCGCAATCAATACCGGAGCAGGCTTGACGCGAGAGACACGGCAGGAGGGTCCGTAATGCGTCGCATTTTGGTTGTGGACGACGATCCTCATATTTGCCCTGCCGTTCGCGCATGGCCGAGGCGGTACGGTTTTAGGGTCGCCAACGCGCGACCGGAGCCGCAGCGAACGCGAAGATCATCGGGCGAGTTCGGGGGAGGAGCCTTTGCGGTCTGAGCTTTTGAGTTTCGATCGAGGGCAAGGTGCGGGCCCGGCACCGCGAGGATATGCGGCTCGAAATTTCCCGGCCTTCCCGCTTCTGACGGCGCGTTGCAGCAGGCGTTTCATTTCAAACTAAGGGTGGATATCGCGTGCGCTACGATTCAGGGGTTGCCTAACTGCCGAAACCGAATGTCCAGCCTCGGGGGGCCACATGTCACGTGTTCTCGTCGTTGACGACGATCCGATGGTCTGCATGGCCATCGAGATCTATCTCGAGCGACACGACTTTCAGGTGACCATCGCCGATGGCGGCGAAGCCGGGCTTCGGGCGCTTGAAGGTACGACCATCGACCTGATGATCGTCGACATCTTCATGCCGCACATGCGCGGTTTCGAATCCATCAGAATCTTCCACGAACGCGCGCCGACCATTCCGCTGATCGCGATGTCCGGCTACGCTTTTGCGAATCTCAACTCGCCCGCGCCCGATTTCCTGAGGATGGCGCTCGAACTCGGCGCTTCGCGCTGCCTGCGCAAGCCGTTCACGCCGGTGGCGCTGCTGACCGTGATCAACGAATCTCTGTCGGAGGCCCAATCGCGCTTTTCGAGCGTCGTCCAGTTCCGATAACGGTCCCGACCGCTGCAGGGGGAACAACCGGCTGCGGGTAAACCGCGAACATGCTTGAGCAGCATCTGGCGGTGGAAGCCGCGGAAGCGCAACTTTGATGCCGGCGAAAATATCGATCTCCCTGCTCGCCGACGTGATGATGCCGGGTTCGATCCACGGACGGCAGCTCGCCGTCGAGGCGTCGAACCGCAGGCCGTCGCTGAAGATCCTGTTCACGTCGGGCTATTCGGAAAAGCGCCATGGTCGATGACGGCTATCTGGACGCCGGCGTTCTGCTGCTCGCCAAGCCGTATCGCAAACACGAGCTTGCGAAAATGATCCGTACCGCGCTGGCGGCCTGACGCTGCCTGATTGCCGGATACGCCCGCGATGTCATTCGCAAGCTGATGAAGCGGCTCAGCGCCGCATTGCAATGACCGCCGTTTCGATGCGACCGCGATCGCAATCATCTTGCGAGGGCTTTGCATTGGCTTCGGCAGTTCTCGTTTCTCGGTAGTTCTACGTAGTTTTGCGATCTGCATTTTCAATTTCTGCGTATTTGTACGGACCGGCAATTTAACGGACAGGTAGCAACGACGGAACAGTGTGACACGGTCGCCGGCTGAACGTGCGGCGTAGCGTCAATCGTGCTCCATCCAGAAGGGAATCAAAAATGTCCGGCATTGTTCTCTCAGCATCGGTTCGTCAGAACCTTCTCTCGTTGCAGTCGACCGCTGATCTGCTCGCCACCACGCAGAATCGGCTTGCCACCGGCAAGAAGGTCAACTCGGCTCTCGACAATCCCACCAACTATTTCACGGCGCAGGGCCTCGATAACCGCGCCAGCGACATCAGCAACCTGCTCGATGGCATCGGCAACGGCGTGCAGGTTCTGCAGGCCGCCAACACCGGCATCACCTCGCTGCAGTCGCTGGTCGACACCGCGAAGTCGATCGCCAACCAGGCGCTGCAGACCACGGTCGGCTACTCCACCAAGTCGAACGTCTCGACGACGATCTCCGGCGCGACCTCGGTTGACCTGCGCGGCACCACCACCTATACCAACGCGACTGCCAGCAGCAACGTCCTCTATACGGGCGCAGCCGGCGGCACCACCGCGGCGACCTCGGGCAAGCTGGTCGGCGGCGTCGGCGGTTCCATCGCATTCGCCGGGCTGTTGGACAACGACACCACGCCAGTTGCGATCACGGGCGCTACAGTGATCGCGGCCACCTCGACTGCAGCTTCCGACGCTCTCGCTGCGACGGTTGCCGCGACCGGGCTCGCCGGCAAGTCCATCACCGTCAACGGCCATACTGTTTCGTTCTCTGCCACCGCAACCCCGGCCGCAGCCGCCGTCCCCGCCGGCTCCGGCGTGGTCGGCAACGTGGTGACTGATGGTGCCGGCAATTCGACCATCTACCTCGGCGCCGGCGCGACGAGCACCACGACCGTCTCCGACGTCCTGAATGCGATCGACATTGCCAGCGGTGTCAAGACCGCCGCCAATGCAAGCGGAACCGCGACGCTTACCACGGCGTCGAACACCCAGGCCAGCAGCGTCACCCTAGCCGGCGAACTCGCGATCTCGTCCACCGGCGGTGGCACCACCACCATCACCGGCGCGGCCGACATCCTGAAGTTCTTCGGCCTGACCAACGCGACCGGCTCGACCAACGCCACGGCCACGGTGAACAGTTCCACCAGCTCGGCGACGACGTCCAACCTGATTGCGGCCGGTTCGACGCTGAACGTCGATGGCCATACCATCACCTTCAGCTCGGCAGTGGCACCTTCTTCAAGCTCGGTTGCCGCGGGCTCGGGCGTGACCGGCAACATCGTCACTGACGGCAACGGCAATTCGACGGTCTACCTGCAGGGTGCGACGATCGCCGACACGCTCAACGCCATCGACCTGGCGACCGGCACCAAGACGACCGTCAACACGTCCGGCTCGGCCACCTTGTCGACTGCGGCCGGCGCCACCGCGTCGTCAGTGGCCGTCAACGGCCAGCTGCAGATCTCGACCGGCACCATCGCCGACCTGAGCATCAGCGGTACCGGCAACGCGCTGTCCGCGCTCGGCCTCGGCGGCAACCAGGGAACCGCGGCGACCTTCAACGCCTCGCGTACCGCGAATGCCGGCACGCTCTCCGGCAAGACCTTGACCTTCTCCTCCTTCAATGGCGGTACCGCGGTTGCGGTCACCTTCGGCGACGGCACCGGCGGCACGGTCAAGACGCTGGATCAGTTGAATGCCCAGCTGCAGGCCAACAACCTGGCGGCGACGGTCGACTCCACCGGCAAGCTGACGATCACCGCGAACAACGACTTCGCGTCCTCGACCCTCGGGTCGTCGGCGGGTGGCGCGATCGGCGGCACGATCACCAGCGCGTTGACGTGGTCGACCGCGGCGGCGCCAATCGCGGATGCTTCGGCTCAGGCCGTCCGTGCCAACCTGGTGACCCAGTACAACAACATCCTGGCCCAGATCACCACCACGGCGCAGGATGCCTCGTTCAACGGCGTCAACCTGCTCGCTGGCGATCAGCTCAAGCTGACCTTCAACGAGACCGGCAAGTCGACATTGAACATCACTGGCGTCAACTTCAACGCGGCGGGCCTCGGTTTGGCCAACCTCACCAGCGGTGTTGACTTCATCGACAACTCCGCCACCAACAAGGTCGTATCGAGCCTGGCTGCCGCCAGCACCTCGCTGCGGTCGGAAGCCTCGGCTTTGGGTTCCAACCTGTCGATCGTGCAGATCCGTCAGGACTTCTCGAAGAACCTGATCAACGTGCTGCAGACCGGCTCGTCCAACCTGACGCTGGCCGACACCAATGCGGAAGCGGCCAACAGCCAGGCGCTGTCGACCCGCCAGTCGATCGCGGTGTCCGCACTCGCGCTCGCCAACCAGTCGCAGCAGAGCGTGCTGCAGCTGCTCCGCTAAGTCGGGCTTGCGAAACCAACGATCAAGGCGGCGGGGGAAACCCCGCCGCTTTCGACCTAAGCGTTCCCTGCGTTTTATGGCGGCTCGCCTGCCGCGCGTTTCTGCAGGCGATGTTTCGAAGATGCCGAGGGCGCTCACGCCCGCGCCGTACCCTAGAAAAGGAGACGATCATGCCGTTGCGAGTCGAGCTGAAACCGTTTGAGCGGATCGTCATCGGCGAAACCGTCATCATCAATTCCGGCACCCGCACTTCATTCCTGATCGACGGCGAGGCGCCGATCCTGCGCGAGAAGGATACCGTGACCGCGGAGACCGCCAACACGCCGGTCAAGCGGCTCTATTTCTGCGTCCAGATGATGTATCTGAAAAACGACATTCCGAGATATCGCACGGCCTATCTGGGCTCCCTCAAGGACCTGCGTGAAGCCGTTTCCGGCTCCCGCGATGTGATCGACGCCGTCAACAGCCATGTTTCCGGCGGAGCTCTCTACAAGGCGCTCAAGGAAATCCGCAAACTGATGAAGACCGAAGAACAGCAGTTGATGAGCGCCTGATGCGAACGAGGGCCGCTCGCTCACCTTCGCCTCGCGCCGCCTCCCGCTGAAGCCGGCCGCAGCGCGCTCCGGACGATGCGGATCCCGCCAAACGAATCCCCGATTGACACGAGCCGGGCGTTGCGCCGCCTCCGCGCCCGCCGCGGCGTGCATTGCATCCGTAGTAGCACGGACACTGAAATTAACGCGAACGAGAAACTGAAAGCCTATCGCTGGCAGGGAAGGATATCCGTCGGCTCGCCACCGACAAGGGTTTTTGCAGGTGGCTAAGGCGAACGAAGACGGCTGCGGTGGCGGGGTTTTGAGGCATGGCAGATGACGCCAAGGGACCGGAACGCGTCACGTTCAGCCATGGCCATGGCGTCTGCATCATGGGCATTGACGGCACCTGGCGCCGCGATTGCCTGCTCAAGGCCATATCGGACAACGATGCCATCCTTACCGTCGAAGGCTCGATCACAGGGCTCAATCTGAAGGAATTCTTCCTGCTGCTGTCATCGACCGGGCTCGCCTATCGCCGGTGCCAACTGGTCCGCGTCAATGGCACCGAGATCGATGTCGCGTTTCTGAAGGGCAAGAACAGGAAAAAGCGGGGCGCCTCCTCGCCTCAGGAAGCGATGATGGAGGCGTGAGCCTATGCTGGCGTCTTGCAAGGCGTGATGGACGCCGGCAGCCGCCGGCGCGATCCAGGAAGCGGCGGTCAATTTCGCCGTCGTCTGCTGGTCATGTCCGATCGGCTGTGGCTGTCCGATCAGGTAGCTCGGCGCCTCCAGCGCGCGCTGTCAAACGAGCAGTCCGTCCGGCGGCTTCAGCCGGTTCGCCGGCGCCGGCTTTCGGCGCCCTCGCATCCCGCAAAACGTGAAGGGCCAGGCCAAGACCCGCCTGGCACATATCAAGTCCCGCATTCGCTTTCAGGTAGCGAGGGGTGACGTCGTCGAGGATGACGACGTTGGCGGCAACTTCCTCGCCGCCGCGGGGCGTTTCCCGGGCGAGCGCCAGCTCGATCAGCTTCATGCTCGCCTGGATGCGCTCGATCAGGGACACGAGTTCCGAAACGATCGCTTGATGGTTGAGATTTCTCTCGTCGGATAGGGCCGAGGTGACGCCGGCTGCTGCATGCTGCATGGGTATTCTCCGTCTTTGGTCTCTAAGCCGACAGCGCTACTTGTGCGTTAAGTCTCGGTCCCGTACAAATACGGGTCGGTCCGAGTTTGTACACGGTCCAGCTGAGTTGCGTTGAGTGCGCGTCAAATCCTCACGGGTCGATGGACGAAAGCATATGACCGAGAAACCACTCTCCCGCGGCGAGATCTTCGTCGTCGATGACGATCCCGCCGTCCGCGAAACCCTCTCCGTGGTGCTGTCTGCGGGAGGCTATCAGGTGATCTGCTTTGCAGACGGCGCCGCGCTGCTTGCGGTGGCGCGAAGCCGCACCCCGTCCTGCATCCTTCTCGATGTAAACATTCCCGGCAAATCGGGCTTCGATATACTGAAAGAGCTGCACGGCGAGGATTTTCCGGCGCCGATCTTCATGATCTCGGGCCAGGGCGACATCGCCATGGCGGTCTCAGCCATCAAGAACGGCGCGCTGGACTTCATCGAGAAGCCGTTTCGCGGCAGCGAGATCGTCGGCCGGCTGGATGAGGCGATCGGGGCCTATGCCCGCCGTCGTGCAGATAGCTCTGCCTCGAAGGTCGCCTCGCTGCATTTCCCCGGACGCGAACCTTTGACGCGGCGCGAACGCGAGGTTCTGGAACAATTCGCCTCCGGCGCGTCCAATAAGGAAGCCGGACGCCACCTCGGCATCAGCCCGCGCACCATCGAGGATCACCGCGCCAACATCATGAAAAAGCTTGGCGCCAGGAATGCCGCCGATCTGATCCGAATCGTGATGACCGCCGCGCACGCTTCGTGAAGCCGCAGTGCTGGAAGAAGCCTCAGCCGGCCAGCGCCTTGCGGATCATCGCCGCCATGTCCGATTTGCGATAGGGCTTGGCGAGCAGCAAGACGCCGGAGTCGAGCCGGCCATGGTGAATGATCGCGTTTTCGGTGTAGCCCGAGGTGAACAGCACCTTGAGCCGGGATTTGCGCTTCTGCAATTCGTTGGCAAGCTGGCGGCCGTTCACGGCGCCCGGCATGATCACGTCGGTGAAAAGCAGGTCGAAATCCTTCCCAGCCTCGACAATGCCCAACGCTTCGGCGGCGTTCGCCGCATCCAGCGTGACGTAGCCCAGCGAATGCAATTGCGTCAGCACATAATTCCGCACCAGCTTGTCGTCCTCGACGACGAGGATGGTTTCATTTCCGCCCTGAACCGTCGACGCGGTGGAGACGTCCAAAGCGATCTGCGCTCCGCTGCCCGGCGGCAGGTACATCTTGATCGTGGTCCCGTGGCCTTCCTCGCTGTAAATCTTGATGTGTCCGGCGGATTGCTTGACGAAACCGTAGACCATGCTCAGGCCGAGACCGGTGCCCTTGCCGGGTCCCTTGGAGGTAAAGAACGGGTCGAAAACCTTGTCGAGGATGGCCGCGGGAATGCCGGTTCCGGTGTCGCTCACGGCGATCAGGGCGTAGCGTCCGGGCCGCACGTCGCCGTGCAGGCTTGCATAATTCTCGTCGAGAACGGCCGAGCCGGTTTCGAGGATCAGCTTGCCGCCGTCGGGCATGGCGTCGCGGGCGTTGAGCGCGAGATTGAGGATCGCGGTCGCAAGCTGATTGGGGTCGACGGTCGCCACGCAGACTTCGTCCTCGAACACCGATTCGATCTCGATGTTCTCGCCGAGCGTGGGCCGCAGCAGGTTGGCGGTGTCTGTCATCAGCATGTTGACATCGGTCTCTCGCGGCTGCAGCGGCTGCTTGCGGGCGAACGCCAGCAGATGCTGGGTGAGGTCGGCGCCGCGCGCGGCGGCGTCGTCGATCATCTTCGTGATAGCCGCGAGTTGCGGCTCCTTTTCGACGGCCTCAGCGAGAATCTCGATGGTTCCGGTGATGACGGTGAGGATATTGTTGAAATCATGGGCAATGCCGCCGGTGAGCTGACCGAGGGCTTCCATTTTTTCGGCTTGCCGCATGCGCTCTTCCGCCGCGATCTTTTCGGTGAGATCGCGGACGAACCCGTTGAACAGGGTGCCCTCGCGGCGCCGCAGCGCGGTGATGCTCAATTCGGCCGTGAATTCCCTGCCGTCGCGCCGCTGCGCCCTGACTTCGCGGCGGCGTTCGAAGACCTGGTCCGCGCCGGAGCGCAGAAAACGTGCCAAGGCTGCCTTAAGCTCGCCGCGGCCGGATTGCGCAATGATCAGTTCGATGACGTTCTTGCCCAGCGCGTCCTTGCGTGACCACCCGAAGATCTTTTCGGCCTGCGAATTCCAGTTCAGGATGCTGCCGCTCTCGTCGATCTGGACGAAGGCATCGAGCGCGGTGTCGATGATGCCGCGTGCCAGCTGTTCGCTTTCGCGCAATGTTTCCTGCGCCAGCCGGCTTTCGGTCATGTCGCGGCCAACGAAGAAATGCCGCTTCACCGGCTCCGACCATACGCCCATCCACGACAGCGTCACGACCCGCCCGTCCTTGTGGACGTAGCGCGAGTCGAAGTTGCGGGTGCGCTGTCCGCGCCGCGCGGCGCGCATTTCCTCGCGGGTGCTGTCAAGGTCGTCGCCCAGGATGAAATCGATCGCGCTGTGACCGACCATTTCCTCCGGCAAATATCCCAGGATGGGTTCCGCGCTGGGGCTCACCTGAACCAGAATTCCCTTGGGATCGGTCACCAGAATCAGATCCTGGGAGGTTTCAAAGATGCGGCGGCGCTCCTCGATCTGCTGGCGGAGCGCCCGCTGGGTTTTCCGGCTTTCGGTGATGTCGCGTACGGTCTTCGATGCGCCGATGATCGCGCCCGACGGCGTCTTGATCGGGGATATGCCGAGCGAGACCTCCACCTTGCGGCCGTCCTTGCGCAGACGTTCGGTCTCGTACTGCTCGATCGTCTCGCCCCAGCCGATCCGGCGCAGGATGTCGTGCACCTCCGCGGTGTGGTCGGGCGGCACGATCAGATCGATGCTCTTGCCGACCGCTTCCGCCGCGGTATATCCGAACAGGCGTTCGGCGGCCGGGTTCCAACCGGTGATGGTGCCGTCCAGCGATTTGGTGATGATGGCATCGTTGGAGAATTCCACGGAGGCGCTGAACAGGCGCTCGCGCGCCGCGAAGTGATCGCGCGCGACCTCGGTCCTGCGGTGCTCCTGGACCTCGCGTTGCAGCGCGTCGGTCTTGGCTTTGGTTTCGTCCAGCACCCGTGCGAACGCCCGCGCCAGCACCCCGGTTTCGCCGGCGGCATCGACCTGAATGGCGACCGGATCGCTCCGGCCGATGCCTTCGACCGCCGCGGTCAAGCGACGGATCGGTTGGGTCAGCGAACCCGCGACGAACGCGGCCAGCGCCGCCGCGCACAACACCGCGATCACCCCGACCAACAGGGAGGTGTTCCGGATCGCCGCCGCCGGCGCCATGAGGACGGCGTTCGGCACGGTCTCGATGATCCCGACCCATTGCTTGCCAGCCAGAAGGGCGGGCGCGAGCGCTATCCCGCCGGGCTGTCCGGTCTGATCCGGCACGATGCGCGCGAGGCTTTCCGTTGACCCGCGCGCCTCCGCGAGGTCGGGAAAGTCGTGCGTCCAGTCGGTTTGCACGCCCAATTGCGAGCCGAACTCGCGGCTGTTGTCGGGATTGACCAGATAGTCGCCTCGACTGTCGACGACGTAGATGTTTTCACCGGGGCGTACCGATGACCGGATGCGCTCGAATGCCGAACGCATGTCGACATTGACGACGACAATACCGAACGGCTTGCCGTCGGGCGCGAAAACCGGCGCCGCGACCCGCAACATCGGAACGTGCGGCGTCCTGACACCGCGGTTGTCCCCGAACAGATTGAGGGGCGAGACGAAAATCTCGCCCGGCGGCAGTTTGATCGCTTCCTGGAAATAGGAGCGGTCGCCTTTTTGCTTCAGTTCCGGTTCAGGAACGACGCGGACCGCGCCGTTTGGACCCAAACGGTCGACGCGAATGATCTCGCGGCCGCCGTCATCCATTCCGATGAAGCGGAACAGCGAATAGGCGGGCTTGGCGCCGAGATCGGCGAGCAGTCGGGTCTGCAGCCGTTCACGCCAGGCCTTTTCGGAGATGTGATCGACCGGATCAATCCCGCCGTTGAAATGCGCCACGACCATTCCATGCGCGGCGGCGTGGGCGGGAAAGGTTGCGACATCCGCGCGCGCGCCACGGACATAGGATTGAAGATCGGAAGCGATCAGCCGCGAATGGGTCTCGATGCGGTCGAGGACGCGCGGCAGCAGCGCCTGTTCCAGGCTGCGGTAGCTCAGCCATCCGACCGCGGTGACCGCGATCGCAACCAGCAGGATCATCGCGACGGCTAATCGGGTTGCAAGCGTCATCTTTGCTTTCGCGCCGCGCCCCTGCCGCTTTGGCACGCAGCCGGGCAGAACGGGCGATGCTTTGCGGGCGTCATGGGCCGGAGGCAATGATACCGGCTGGGCGAGACGACGGCGACAGCTGTTTTGCGGCTTCAAGACTGTTCGCGACAGCCGCCAGCAGGGCGGCAGGTTTGAAGGGCTTTTGCAGGCTGCAGACGGCGCCGAGCTTGGTCGCCATGGTCAGGAAATCGGGACCCGCGGCCGGATCCGGGTCGATCGGCCGGCCCGAGATCACGATGATCGGGAGCAGCGGCTGCTGCTGATGAATCATCCGCATCGTTTCCAGCCCGTCCATTCCGGGCATGAAGATATCGAGGAACAGCAGATCGAAATCGCCGGCCTCAAAAGTTGCCAGCCCCCTGCGGCCATCGCCGGCGACCACGACGCTGTGGCCGGCCCGCTCCAGCAACAGCCGGATCGTCATCTGAACGGCACTGTCATCGTCGACGATCAGAATTTTCGCCAATGCCAACCTTTCGCGAGCGCGACTCCCGTCAATGTTTGGTTGTGAAACTGTTGCCTGCGCCGCGCAAGCCTTTGTTCGGCAACTCGTTGGCGATGTTGTTGAAAAAAGCGCGCCACTAACACGCGGCTATGCACGGTACGGGGCAGACGATGTCAGACGCCGCCCGCCAGCAGTCGATTCGCGGCCGCTGCGCGACGCGGTATCCTGGCAAGGCAGGCTTGCTCGGCAGGGACCGCCTGTGAGATGACCTCCGGACGTCTCCAACAGGTGTGGCAATGAAACAAAAGAAAACTCCGGAAACGCTGCGCAGCGCCCGCTGGTTCGCGCCCGACGATCTCAGAGCCTTCGGCCACCGTTCGCGCGCCATGCAGATGGGTTACGCGCCGGAGGAGTGGAAGGGCCGGCCGGTGATCGCGATCCTCAATACCTGGTCGGACGCGCAGCCCTGCCACATGCACTTCAAATCCAGAGTCGACGACGTCAAGCGCGGCATCCTGATGGCCGGCGGCTTCCCGATGGAATTGCCGGCGCTGTCGCTGTCGGAATCGTTCCTGAAGCCGACCACCATGCTCTACCGCAATCTGCTGGCGATGGACGCCGAGGAATTGCTGCGCGGTCATCCCGTCGACGGCGCGGTCTTGATGGGCGGCTGCGACAAGACCACGCCGGCGCTGCTCCTGGGCGCCACCTCCATGAACCTGCCCGCGATCTATCTGCCGGCCGGTCCGATGCTGCGCGGCAACTGGAAGGGCAAGACGCTGGGCTCGGGCTCGGATGCCTGGAAATACTGGGACGAGCGGCGCGCCGGGAAAATCTCCGACAAGGACTGGGTCGATGTCGAGGCCGGCATTGCGCGCAGCTACGGCACCTGCATGACCATGGGCACGGCGTCCACCATGACCGCGATCGCCGAATCGATCGGCATGACCTTGCCGGGCGCGTCCTCGATTCCGGCCGCCGACGCCGGTCATATCCGCATGGCTTCCGAATGCGGCCGGCGCATCGTCGAGATGGTCTGGGAGGATTTGACGCCGCGGAAAATCCAGACCCGGAAAGCCTTCGAGAATGCGATCACGGTGGCGATGGCGATGGGCTGCTCGACCAACGCGATCATTCATTTGATCGCGCAGGCGCGCCGCGCCGGCCAGGACATCGGGCTGGACGATTTCGAGATCGCCAGCCGCAAGGTGCCGGTGATCGCCAATGTGCGCCCCAGCGGCGACAAATATCTGATGGAAGACTTTTACTATGCCGGCGGGCTGCCGGCATTGATGAGCCGCATCAGGGATCATCTGCATCTCGATGTCATGACGGTGACCGGCAAGACGCTCGGCGAGAATATCGCCGACGCCGAAGTCTATAATGACGACGTGATCAGAACAGTTGCCGATCCGATCTATGCCGAAGGGG
>DATNMT010000116.1:0-4696 GCA_035602495.1 Bradyrhizobium sp. | reverse complement strand
TGAATCCGCCGAGCGGCGGACCGATCACCGGGCCGACCAGCGCCGGCACCGTGACCCAGGCCATCGCGTTCACCAGCGCGCTCTTGTCGATGGAGCGCAGCAGCACCAGCCGTCCGACCGGCGTCATCATCGCGCCGCCGGCGCCTTGCAGGATGCGCGCGATCACAAAATGGCTGACCGAGGAGGACAGCGCGCAGCCGATCGAGCCGATCATGAAAACGGCGACGGCCAGACTGAACACCATGCGGGCGCCGAAGCGATCGGCGGTCCAGCCGCTGGCCGGGATGAATACCGCGAGCGACAACAGATATGAGGTGATGGCGAGCTTCAGCGTCAGCGGGCTGGTGCCGATGTCGGCGGCGATCGCCGGCAGCGAGGTCGCAATCACCGTCGAATCCATGTTCTCCATGAACAAGGCCGTGGCGACGATCAGCGGGATCAGGCGTTCTTTATTCATCCAGGATTTCGGGAAGGAGCGGATCAGGGCGGGAACAGGGCTGTATCACCCCATGTCGCCGCAGGCTATTGCGGAACCGGCAAAACCTCCTAAATCCCCCGGCATAGCGCCGCCGGAGACCTTGCGATGATCTATATTCTCGCAGCTTTAGTGCCGCCGCTTGGGTTGCTGTTGAACGGGCAGCCCTTTTCGGCGATCTTCAATCTGGTCCTGATCGTCATTTGCTTGATTTTGGGGCTGGTTTTTCACGTTTTATTGCTGGTGCCGTCGGCGCATGCGCTTGTAGCGGTTCACATGAAACGGGAACAGCGGCGGCATCGGGAGGTGGTCGAGGCGATCCGCCGGCACGGCGTGCCGCCGGGTTATCCGCGGATTTGAGGCGCGGCCAGGCCCCTTTGAATTGTCACGGGGCCATGCTATCGACCACCGCCAACCCTACCGATGGGCGATTCGACGGCGATGCGGAGAGCGTCGCTGAAGGGTCTTTTCATCCTGAGGTTCCAGCGCGGCGATTGGGCCGGTGAACGGAGTTGGCGATGGCAGTGGTGCAGGGATTTCAGGGGATTCGCGAAGCCTATACGTTCGACGACGTGCTTCTGAAACCGGGCCTTTCGGATATCCTGCCCTCGGAGGCCGATATCCGCTCCCGCGTGACCCGCTCGATCCCGCTCAATATTCCGATCATCGCCTCAGCGATGGATACCGTCACCGAAGCGCGGATGGCAATCGCCATGGCGCAGGCCGGCGGCGTCGGCGTCATCCACCGCAATTTCGACGTCGAGGGCCAGGCCGCGCAGGTGCGGCAGGTGAAAAAGTATGAATCGGGAATGGTGGTCAATCCGCTGACCATCGGTCCCGACGCGATGCTGTCGGACGCGCTGACGCTGATGAACGATCACGGCTTTTCCGGCATCCCGGTGGTCACCGGTGCGGCCAAGGGCGTGCCGGGCAAACTGGTCGGCATTCTCACCAACCGCGATGTGCGCTTTGCCACCGATCCCAGGCAGAAGATCAGCGAGCTGATGACGCACGAAAACCTGGTCACGGTGCGCGAAGGCGTCAGTCAGGACGAGGCCAAGCGGATGCTGCACAAGCACCGCATCGAGAAACTGCTGGTGGTCGACGATCAATATCGCTGCGTCGGCCTCATTACCGTCAAGGACATGGAAAAGGCGGTCGCCCATCCGCTCGCCTCGAAGGATGCGCAGGGCCGCCTGCGCGTCGCGGCTGCGACCACCGTCGGCGAGGGCGGGTTCGAACGCACCGAGCGGCTGATCGACGCCGGCGTCGACCTGATCGTGGTGGACACCGCGCACGGCCATTCCTCGCGGGTGCTGGAGGCCGTCAACCGCATCAAGCGGCTCTCCAATGCCGTGCAGGTGATCGCCGGCAATATCGCGACCGAAGAGGGCGCGCAGGCGCTGATCGATGCCGGCGCCGACGCGATCAAGGTCGGCATCGGTCCCGGCTCGATCTGCACCACCCGCATTGTCGCCGGCGTCGGCGTACCGCAGTTGACCGCGATCATGGATGCGGTCGAAGCCGCGAAAAAGGCCGATGTGTCCGTGATCGCCGATGGCGGCATCAAATATTCCGGCGATCTGGCGAAGGCGCTTGCCGCCGGCGCCGACATCGCCATGGTCGGCTCGCTGCTGGCCGGCACCGACGAGACGCCTGGCGAAGTGTTTCTGTGGCAAGGCCGCTCCTACAAGGCCTATCGCGGCATGGGCTCGGTGGGCGCGATGGCACGCGGCTCCGCCGACCGTTACTTCCAGCAGGATATCAAGGACACGCTCAAACTGGTGCCGGAGGGCATCGAGGGTCAGGTGCCCTACAAGGGTCCGGTCGCCAACGTCATGCATCAGCTCGCGGGCGGCTTGCGCGCGGCGATGGGATATGTCGGCGCGCGAAACCTCGCCGAATTCCACGACAAGGCGCAGTTCGTGCGCATCACCGGCGCGGGCCTGCGCGAAAGCCATGTCCACGACGTCACCATCACGCGGGAAAGCCCGAACTACCCCGGCGGGGTGTGATTTCCGGCTCAAATTGACCACAATTGGGCGGCGAAACGCGGTACGGTGCAGGCCGCTCATTGCCGTGCCCGCGATTTTTTGAGAATCCTCATCAACCCAATTCGAAGAAGAAGTTGGTCACTATGGTCGATTGGTCGGACGAACGGATTGCCGCGCTTTCGGATCAGGATCTGAAGAATCTGCTGGTCAATGCGGAGCGCAAGTCCGTCGCCGCGGTCGTCGCGCAATGCAAGGCCGAGTTGGAAAAGCGCGATGCGGCGAGGCCGCGCAAGGCCGCCAAGCCGCGCACCGACCTGAAGGAATTCGAACACGCCATGTCCGCGCAGCTCGCCGTCGTGGGCAGGGAGATGGCCGCGAAATATGATCTCTCCGAGGAAACCGCGAAAGCCAGGTCGGTGGGCGTCAAGGGATTTCGGTCGCACAAGCTGCTGGATGCCAAGGGCTACGCCAAACTCGGCGGCCATCAGCGCGACGGCACGGTCGCGGTCGACCGCTATATCTCCTACCGCCGCGGCAACGGAATCGTGACACTGGGGGTTTGGCTGTTGAAGGATGCCCCGATCGAAAACCATGAGTTTCATGTCGGCGCGCCGGCCGGAATGATCGAGGGCGGCAGGCCTCCGTCAGAGGTTCGGCCCGGTATCTCGGATTCGGACCTCGGAGAGACCCGGCATATGCGCGCATTCAAGGATCTGCCGAGCGCGGCCGCGGCATTCGACGCGGCGCTGGCGAAGATCACGGCTTAGTTCCGGCACCGTCATTGCGAGAAGCGAAGCGACGTATACTTGTCATTCCGGGGCGATGCGAAGCATCGAACTGCGATGTGCTATTGCACATCGGAGAATCTCGAGATTCCGGGTCTGGTCCTTCGGACCATCCCGGAATGACGCCCTCTCCATCGCCGTCGCTCCCTTGCGAAAACCAAACAACCGGAAGAAACAACCATGTCGCAATCTGCAAAACGCGTCGTTCTCGTCTCTCGTCCGGTCGGCGAGCCCAAGGCGTCGGATTTTCGTATCGAGGACTACGCCCCGCCGGCACCGGGCGAGGGCCAGATCCTGTTGCGGACCATCTGGCTGTCGCTCGATCCGTATATGCGCGGGCGCATGAGTGACGGGCCGTCCTATGCCACGCCGGTGCCGATCGGTGGCGTCATGGAGGGCGGCACGGTCAGCGAGGTGATCGCCTCCAACCATCCGGGCTTTGCCAAGGGCGATATCGTGCTGTCGCGCGCCGGTTGGCAGACGCATGCGCTCTCCGACGGCAAGGGCCTGACAAAGATCGATCCGAAACAAGGACCGGTCTCGGCGGCCGTGGGCGTGCTCGGCATGCCCGGCATGACCGCGTATACGGGACTGCTCGATATCGGCAAGCCGCAACCCGGCGAGACCGTGGTGGTGGCGGCGGCGTCCGGCGCGGTCGGCTCGGCGGTCGGGCAAATCGCAAAAATCAAGGGGGCGCGCGCGGTCGGCGTCGCCGGCGGCAAGGACAAATGCGACTGCGTCAGACGCGAGTTCGGCTTCGACGACTGCCTCGATCACCGCGATCCCAACCTCCCGGCAAAGTTGAAGGACGCCTGCCCGAAAGGCATCGACGTCTATTTTGAAAATGTCGGCGGCGCGGTGTTCGAGGCGGTATTTCCCTTGCTCAATACGTTTGCCAGGATTCCCGTGTGCGGTCTGATCGCGCACTACAACGACACCGAGGCGACCACGCCGAAATGGGCGTCATCGATGATGCGCTCCGTATTGACAAAACGCCTGACCATCCGCGGCTTCATCGTCAGCGATTTCGCCGCGCGACACGGCGACTTCCTGCGCGACATGTCGGGGTGGGTGCGCGAGGGCAAGGTCAAGTACAAGGAGTTCGTCACCGAAGGCCTCGACAGCGCGCCGTCCGCCTTCATGGGGCTCTTGAAGGGCGCCAATTTCGGCAAGCAGCTGGTGCGGGTCGGACCGGACAGGGCGTGAGCGCAACCCGGCGTCCGCTGCAAACCGGGCGCGGACGCCGGAACCCGCAATCGTTAGAATTCGACGCATCGCCTTGCGGGTGAGCTAACCAGTCGGGTTTACGCGACCGCAAGACTTGCCGCGTAGCAAGAAGGCAGAGGGATTAGCGCTCTCCTTGCGGGCTTGTAAAAATGCGTATCATTGCAGCACTCGTTCTGTTCGCCGCCGCCGGCGTCTCGTCGGCATCGGCGCAGCAA
>DATNMT010000111.1:0-25294 GCA_035602495.1 Bradyrhizobium sp. | reverse complement strand
CGACCGGCGGCTTTTCCTCAAAGCCCTGCAGCAGCGCGTCGACGTAGTTCGGGCCCTGCTCCTGGAACGGGGTGAAGAAGTCGAAGATGAACCAGGGGAAGCCGCGCTCATAGGAACGCGCCTTGGTGATCAGCGACAGGTCCGGAGGCGCGGCGCCGCCATTGGCCGCGCGTGCCGCCTGCTCGTTGGGGAATGGCGCGGGGAAATAGTCGGCCGGCCGGCCCGGCCGCTCGAACATGTCGCCCTGGTCGTTCGGACCATCCTTGACCTTGTATTCGGCCGCCAGCGCCGCCACCTGCGCCTCCGAATATCCGGGACCGCCGGGATCGGCGAGGTTGCGGAACGCGATATAGTTGAGCGAGTGACAGGCCGAGCAGACTTCCTTGTAGACCTTCAAGCCGCGCTGCATGGCGCCGCGATCGAACTTGCCGAACGGACCTGAAAACGACCATTTTTGCGAGGGCGGGGCTACCTCCTCCTCGGCCCGGGCGCTCTGGACGCTGCCGGCGAGCAGCGCGCCCGCGACCACGATCGCGACCATAGCGGACGCCATCGTCGCCGCCTTGCTCCCATGCTTGGCCAGCACGTCGTCGGCGATCGAATTCGGCACCGGCTTCGGCTTCTCGATCCGGCTCAATAGCGGCAGCAGGATCAGGAAATAGGCGAAGTAGCAGAAGGTCAGGATGCGGCCCGCGATCACATAGATGCCTTCCGGCGGCTGTGCGCCGAGATAGCCGAGCAGTACGCAGACGACGACGAAGATCCAGAAGAACTGCTTGGCCAACGGGCGGTACTTCGACGATTTGGTTTTCGCAGTATCGAGCCAGGGCAGGAATGCAAGTATCAGGATCGCCGAGAACATCACGACCACGCCCGCCAGCTTGTTCGGGATGCTGCGCAGCATCGCGTAGAACGGCAGATAATACCACTCCGGCACGATGTGCGCAGGCGTCACGCCGGGATTCGCAACGATATAATTGTCGGCTTCCATGAGGTAGTTCGGTATGTAGAAGATAAACCAGGCGAAGAAGATCAAGAAGCAGCTGGTGCCGAACAGATCCTTGATGGTCGCGTACGGCGTGAACGGAACGGTGTCCTTTTCCGTCTTCGCCTCGACGCCGGCCGGATTGTTCTGGCCCGCGACATGCAGCGCCCAGATGTGCAGCACCACCACGCCGGCGATCACGAAGGGCAATAGATAGTGCAGCGAGAAGAAGCGGTTCAAGGTCGGATTGCCGACCGCAAAGCCGCCCCACAGCAGCGTCACGATGCTCTCGCCGAAATAGGGAATCGCGGAGAACAGATTGGTGATGACGGTGGCGCCCCAGAAACTCATCTGGCCCCACGGCAGCGCGTAGCCCAAGAAGCCGGTCGCCATCATCAAGAGGTAGATGATGACACCGAGAATCCAGAGGATTTCGCGCGGCTCCTTGTACGACCCGTAGTAGATGCCGCGGTACATGTGGATATAGACGGCAAGGAAAAACATCGACGCGCCGCTGGCGTGCATATAGCGCATCAGCCAGCCGTAATTCACGTCACGCATGATCTGCTCTACCGACTTGAAGGCCAGATCGGCATTCGGGATGTAATGCATCGCCAGAATGACACCCGTGAGTATCTGCAACCCGAGCATGAATGAAAGAATGGCGCCGAAGGTCCACCAGTAGTTCAGGTTGCGCGGCGTCGGATAGGCCACGAACGAGGAATGCATGAGACCCAAAATCGGCAGACGCCGTTCAATCCACTGCAAGACGGGATTGGTCGGCTGGTAGTCGGATGGTCCACTCATGGTGCGATCCTGAGGAAGAAGTAAGACGACGCGACGGGCTCAAACGCTCGGAACTCAATCCGAGGCTCAACCAATCTGGATTTTGCTGTCGGAAACGAATTGATAGGGCGGCACCGGAAGGTTGGCGGGCGCGGGTCCCTGGCGAATGCGGCCCGAGGAGTCGTATTGCGAGCCGTGGCAGGGGCAGAAAAAGCCGTCGTAATTGCCCTCATGCGCGATCGGGATACAGCCGAGATGGGTACAGATGCCGATCACCACCAGCCACTGGTCGTGACCCTCCTTGACCCGGGATTGGTCGGTCGCCGGATCGGGCAGGCTCGCGACCGGAACACTGCGGGCCTCGTCAACCTGCTTCTTGGTGCGATTCATGATGTAGATCGGTTTTCCCCGCCAGAACACCTTGATGTCCTGGCCCGAGGCAATCGGCGTCAGATCGACCTCGATCGGCGCGCCGGCCGCAATGGTCGAGGCGTCCGGGTTCATCTGGGAAACAAACGGCCAGAGCGACAACGCACCGCCGACCGCGGCGGCAGCTCCGGTTGCAACAAAGAGGAAATCACGGCGTGCTGGATGATCCGCCGAAGACGCTGTCGTCACGATTCCAAACCCTTTCCCAAGCTGCAGCCGGCGGAACCGCCCCAGGCAACGCATACACGAACCCAGGAGGCTGCCGGCGCCCGCGACCCCCGCGGCGGCAGAAAGACCGCCCTTCCACCCCCCAAATCCGGTGGAACAAGCAGTCCAGAATCGTTCTATTGGCACCCTTGCCGGACGAGCGCAAGCCCGCTATCGGCACACATGCGTGCAATGCACTAATTCAGCTCAGAGCGACGATTTTTTCAGACATTTCAGGGGGACCGGAAGCGGCCGTCACCAAATGCAGATTGCGCTTTTTCAGCCCGACATCCCCCAGAACACCGGTACGATCCTTCGGCTGTGCGCCTGCCTTGGCGTGACCGCCCATATCATCGAACCGGCCGGTTTTCCGGTGTCCGACCGCCACTTCCGCCGTGCCGGCATGGACTATCTCGACCAGGTCAGCATCACGCGTCATGATTCCTGGTCAAAATTCGCGCAATGGCGCAACGATGGCGGCTACCGGATGATCCTGTTCACGACCAAGGGGAACGGCTCCTATCTGGATTATCGTTACGGCGCGACCGACATCTTGCTGTTCGGGCGCGAATCCGCTGGCGTCCCCGACGACGTCGCCAGCGCTGCCGACGCGCGGCTGGTGATCCCGATCAAGCCCGGCCTGCGCTCGCTGAATGTGGCGATGGCGGCGGCGATGGCGCTGGGCGAGGCGCTACGGCAAACTGGTTCCGTGACCGGCGGAGAAGGTTAGGCACCGCAGATGGACATTTCCGTGATCGAGACCCGCAAAGCGCGGGCACGAGCCTGGTTCGAGCGCCTGCGCGACGACATCTGCCGGGCCTTCGAGAGGCTCGAAGACGACGCGCCGGCATCGCTTTATCCGGGTCCGGCGGGGCGTTTCGTGCGCACCCCATGGGACCGCACCGACCATACCGGCCGGCCCGGCGGCGGCGGCGTGATGAGCGTGATGCGCGGCCGGCTGTTCGAAAAGGTGGGCGTGCACTGCTCCACCGTGCACGGTGAATTCGCGCCCGAATTCCGCGCGCAGATTCCCGGCGCGGCCGACGATCCGCGGTTCTGGGCCTCGGGCATTTCGCTGATCGCGCATCTGCGCAATCCCAACATCCCCGCCGTGCACATGAACACCCGCTTCGTCGTTACCACCAAGGCCTGGTTCGGCGGCGGTTCCGATCTGACGCCGGTGCTGGAGCGGCGGCGGACCCCGGAGGATCCCGATACGATTGACTTTCATGCCGCGATGCGGGCCGCCTGCGGCGGGCACAACGCGGTGGCCGACTACGACAGGTACAAGAAATGGTGCGACGAATATTTTTATCTGCCGCACCGCAAGGAGCCGCGCGGCATCGGCGGCATTTTCTACGACTGGCACGATTCCGGCGACTGGGATGCCGACCTCGCCTTCACCCAGGAAGTCGGCCGCGCCTTCCTGAAAATCTATCCCGAGCTGGTCCGGCGCAATTTTGACGCGCCGTGGACCGCAGAGGACCGCGAAGAGCAGCTGATCCGGCGCGGGCGTTACGTCGAGTTCAACCTGCTTTATGACCGCGGTACCATCTTCGGGCTGAAAACCGGTGGCAACGTGGATTCGATCCTGTCGTCGATGCCGCCGGAAGTGAAGTGGCCGTAAAACCATGACGCAACTGCCCCGCGCGATGCTGATCGACATGGACGACACCATTCTGTCGTCCTATGGCCGCCCCGATATCGCCTGGAACGCGATCGCGGCGGAGTTTGCGGGCGAGCTTGCGCCGCTGTCTCCGCAACAGGTCGCCGCGGCGATCGTGGCTTCGGCGCGCAAATTCTGGACGGCGGCGGAGCCGGAATGGCGGCTGAAACTGGCCGAAGCCCGGCAAGAGGTCGTCAAAGCCGGATTTTCCGCGCTCACGGCCGCAGGCCCCACCGCGCTGTCGACCGATCTTGCGATCCGGCTTGCCGACCGTTTCACCGACTATCGTGAAGAGCAGATGTTCGTTTTCCCGGGCGCCCATGATGCGATCGATGCGCTGAAAGCGCACGGCGTGAAACTGGCGCTGGTGACCAATGGCGCGGCCGGAACCCAGCGCGCCAAGGTCGAACGCTTCGCGCTGACCCACCGCTTCGATCATATCCAGATCGAGGGCGAGCATGGTTTTGGCAAACCGGACGAGCGCGCCTATCTGCACGCCATGCAGGCGCTGGGCGTCGTCGCATCCGAGACATGGATGGTCGGTGACAATCTGGAATGGGAAGTCGAGGTACCGCAACGCCTTGGCATCTATGCGATCTGGATCGATGTCCACGGCGAGGGCCTGCCCGCGGAATCTTCCGTCAAGCCCGATCGCATCATCCGTTCGCTGACCGAACTGGTGCCTGCCGGACACCGGTAGCGGCGATCATGAAGGTTCCCCTGGAGCGTGCGACGGAAATGATCGGCCGTGATCGGCCTGTCATCACAGACCGATACAATGCGAGTTGCGTCGATCGATTTGGAGGGAAGAGATCATGGATTTGAAGCCTGGCGATGTTGTCGTTCTGAAGTTCGGGGGTCATCCGATGACGGTTGCCGAGGTACACGACGACGCCGTCGTGTGCCTCTGGATGGGCGATGAAGGCGATCTGTTTCGCGAAATCCTTCCGCTGGCCGTCCTCGAACTTGCCGAAATCGAGGATTCCGATGGCGAAGAAGGCGATGACGAAGACGATGACGAAGAGCACGAGGAAGAAGACGAGACCGAGGAAAGCCCGGTTGCGTGACGGTTTTGCCTGCGATGCCGCCGCGTTCGGCACCCCGGCGGCATCGCCTCGTTAGCTATCCCGTCCAGAGCGGGATGACTTTTCTCCGAATCGTCATCCCGCTCTAGCTTTTTGATGGAGCATGATCTTTTCGGAAAACCGGCGACCACTTTTCCGGATCATGCTCTAGAAGAAAGCGCGCAGCGCCGACGAAATCATCACCACCCCGCCGGCGATCACGACGGCATCGAGGATCGCGGTGTGAATATGCACCGGCATGCGCTCGACAAAGGCGCGCGCGAGAAACGCCCCGGGCAGCGCGATTGCGCCGATCAGAAGGGCGAAGGCCAGCACCTGCGCGGTAACGGCGCCGGCCAGTCCGAACACGGAAATCTTGATGATGCTGATGCCGACCGAGATCATGGCGTCCGTGGCGATCACCGCGGCGCCTTCGAGGCCCGCCGCCATCAAGAGCGACAGCAGGATCACGCCGGCGCCGACGGTGCCGCCGACCACGACGCCGTAGCCCACCGCGCTGGCGGCGAGCCCCCCGTCACCAAGCCTGATTTCGCGGCGCTTGAGCAGGCGGCGTAGCGGCACGCTCGATATCAGCATGGCGCCGATCACCAGCGCAGCACCGGCATTGGTCAGTCTTGTATAACCGTAGGCGCCGAGCACGGTCGTCAGCGCGGCCGCCGCCAGCACGATCATCGCGCGGCGGCGATCGACATGGCGCAGATACGCCGTCATGCGGCTGAGATTGGTGAAGATCGAGGAGATGGCGATGATCGGCACCACCGGTTCGGCGCCGATCAGGGGCACCAGCACCAGCGGCATCAACGCGCCGGTGCCGTAGCCGGCGAGGCCGCCGACCACGGACGCAAACAGCGCGACGCAGGCCACCAGAACAAGCTGCAGCAGCGAGATATCGGCGAAGCCGGAAATGTTGTTCACAGCCGATGGTCTCGCACAAAGCGTGTGACGGTGTGATCGGCGATCGCGTTCAGCGCTGTCTCATCCAGCGGGAAATTCGCCGCGAGCCAGGCGTCTTCGGCCAGCGCCAGCACCTGCCCGAGCGCGGGGCCTTCGGCAATTCCGCGCGCGACGAAATCGGCCGCCTTGAGCGGAAACTTTGGCGCGCTCCAGCGCTCCGGCAGGAGCGCAAGCTCCCGCCACGACGCCGAATCCGCGCCGCCGCCGGCGCGCGCCCAGGCCAGCATCAGCCGGTCGCGATAGCGATCGGCGCCGAGCCGGTAGAGCCTGCGCCGCGCGGTCGCCTCGTCCATTCCGGCCAGCCGCCACCAGCGATGGCCCATCGAATCCAGTGCCCTGGTTTCGGCGTTGCTCAACCGCAGCCGCGTCGCGATCCGTTTGGCGTCTTCGGTGACGGCGACCGCCAGCGCGCCGAGCCGTCGCACCGCATGCGGCGGCAATCCCAGCGCACGCTCCGCCGACACCATCGCCGCAAACGGCCCGAGATAGGCGACGCCGCCGAGGATCGGCAGCAGCAATCCGCCGTCGGCCATCGCGGTGATCGCGCCGGCAGCGCCTGGCGCGACCACCAGCTTCATCATTTCCAGGCGCAGGCGTTCGGCGGAAAGACTGGCAAGGCCGGCGCGCGCGCTGATGCAGGCGAGATAGCCGGCGCGGTCGGGCTCGCCCGCGCCGAAGGCGGCGTGGATGCGGAAAAACCGCAGGATGCGCAGGTAATCCTCCGAGATCCGTTGGCCCGGATCGCCGATGAAGCGGACGCGTCGCGCGGCAATATCGTCAAGCCCGCCGACGTGATCGTGCACGACACCGGCGGCGTCGACCGACAGCCCGTTGATGGTGAAGTCGCGCCGCTCGGCGTCGACCACCCAATCGCGGCCGAACGCGACCTTGGCCTTACGGCCGAAGGTTTCGGTATCCTCGCGCAAGGTCGTGACCTCGAACGGCTGTCCGTCGATGACCAGCGTCACGGTGCCGTGGTCGATGCCGGTCGGCACGCTCTTGACGCCGGCGGCCTTGGCGCGGCGGATCACCTCAGTGGGCAGAGCGGTGGTCGCGATATCGATATCGCCGGTCGGAATTTTCAAAAGCGCGTTGCGCACCGCGCCGCCGACGACACGCGCTTCCTCGCCATTTCCGCTCAGCAATTCAAGCACACGGGCAGTTGGACCGGATCGGAGCCAGGGCGCGTTTTCGAGCACCCGCACTTCGCTCATTTCTCCACTCCGGGAACCAGTTTGCCGTTCTCGATATGTGCGGGAACATAGGTGGAATTCGGCGGCGAGCCGGAAAACTGCGCGAGCAGGACGAAACTTGCGGCCACCAGCAGCAGCGCGCCGATCACCAGCCTGACGAGAACATGCACCGGCCATGACGACTGCAGCATCAGCCCGGAGCGGGTCGCGAGCAGGAACGCTGCATAGACCGCGAAGGGAATCAGGAACACCAGGATTTCGGTGAACGCCGGACGTATCATGACAGATAGATCCGTTCGTACAGGTCGCGGAGAATCCCGGCGGTCGCGCCCCAGATATAGCGTTCCGCGAACGGCATGGCGTAGAAGCTGCGCGCCATGCCGCGAAATTCCCTGGAATGGACCTGATGGTTGGCCGGGTCCATCAGGAACGCCAGCGGCACCTCGAACGCATCGTCGACTTCCGATTTGTTGATGCGCAGATCGAACCCCGGCCGCACCCGCGCCAGCGTCGGCAGAATCCGAAATCCGAAACTGGTCCCGTAAAGATCGAGATAGCCGATCGGATCGACGAATTCGCGGGACAGGCCGATCTCCTCCTCGGCCTCGCGCAGCGCGGTGTCGAGCGGGGAAGCATCGGTCGCATCGATCTTGCCGCCGGGAAAGGAAATCTGGCCGGCGTGGTCGTTGAGGTGGGCCGAGCGCTGCGTCAGCAGCACGGTCGGCTGCGGACGGTCGACCACCGGGATCAATACCGCCGCCGGGCGAACCGGCTTTTCCCTTGCGACGATCTCCAGCATGCGATCGTTGCCCCGATCGCCGCTCTTCGGGATGACGGTGGGGTCGTTGAGGCCCGGCGGAACGTCGAAGCGCAGCCGGGCGCGGGCCCGATCGAAAAACTCCGCTGAGGTGATCGCAGCCGGATCGGTCTTCAGCATATGTCCGTTCAAAGCGCGCCCCTCACCTGCTCCGCATCCGCCATCGCAAAGAATTCGCCCGACGATGCGACCCCGAACATCGGATGACCATCGACCACCCGCTCCTCGCCGATGTCAACCAGATCGTAGTAAAGCGCGCGGGTGACCTTGGCCCACAAATCGGAGCGAACGTGAAGATAGGGCGTCAGTCCGCCGTCGGCGGCCGCCTCGAATCGCAAGGCGTGGGCAGCATCGCAATCGACCCAGTCGTCGACATTGGTGCGGAAGCGCAGCAGCCGGCCGCGATCATCGCTCGCCTTGACCATCTCGACCGCAAGAAACGGCGCATCGTCGACGCGGATGCCGACTTTTTCCACCGGTGTCACGAGAAAGTGCTTGCCCTCCTCGCGCTTGAGGATCGTCGAGAACAGGCGGACCAGCGCCGGCCGCCCGATTGGCGTGCCCATGTAAAACCAAGTACCATCGCGGGCGATTCGCATATCGAGGTCGCCGCAGAACGGCGGATTCCACAAATGCACCGGGGGCAGCCCCTTTCCGGCGGGGCTGGTTTTTGCGGCTTCACTGGCAGCAGCCGTCAGCCCTTCAAGCCCTTGATTGCTGCTCCGCCCTTGCTTCGCCATGGTTTGCCCTGAGTCTCAGCGCCTTAAACTGGCACGATTGGTGCACGTCCTGTGATGTGTGACGAACGAGTTCCACCCGTAAAATCACGGATCAAGTCGCCACATCGTGATGCCGTTAATACCCCGAAATGCCGATAATGTGGGGATAGTTTAACTCAACGAATACATGGCCTTCGCATGAGTTTAGCATGAGGTTCATGGCAAGACGACGCGGGAATCGGCGCGCGGTTGGGTCAAGACTTGCTACTTAAGGCTTTTGGCTCTTGGAGCTAAGGAGAAGGTGATGGCTGCTGCTGATGGTGTCGAAAAACTGGAAGACGTGATCGTCCGCTCGGCCGAGCAGATCGCCGGACAGATCCGCGCGGCGAAAGATGCGATCTCCACCGTCATCTTCGGCCAGGACCGGGTGATTGAAAATACCCTGGTGACGATCCTGTCCGGCGGTCACGCGCTTCTGATCGGCGTGCCGGGCCTCGCCAAGACCAAGCTGGTTGAAACGCTGGGCATCACGCTCGGGCTCGACGCCAAGCGCATCCAGTTCACGCCGGACCTGATGCCGTCGGATATTCTGGGCGCCGAGGTGCTGGACGAGAGCACTTCCGGCAAGCGCTCGTTCCGCTTCATCTCCGGTCCGGTGTTCGCCCAGTTGTTGATGGCCGACGAAATCAACCGCGCCAGCCCGCGCACCCAGTCCGCGCTGCTGCAGGCCATGCAGGAGCAGCACATCACGGTTGCCGGCGCGCGCCACGACCTGCCGAAACCGTTTCATGTGCTGGCGACGCAAAATCCGCTGGAGCAGGAAGGCACCTACCCGCTGCCCGAGGCGCAGCTCGACCGCTTCCTGATGGAAATCGACGTCGATTATCCGGACCGCGACGCCGAGCGGCGCATCCTGTTCGAAACCACCGGCGCCGATGAAACGCTCGCCAAGGCCGCCATGAACGCCGACATTCTGATCGCGGCGCAACGGCTGGTGCGGCGGCTGCCGGTCGGCGATTCCGTCGTCGAAGCGATCCTCTCCCTGGTACGCTCCGCGCGTCCCGGCCCCGAGGGCGGCGAAGCCGGCAAGCTGATCGCCTGGGGACCGGGTCCGCGCGCCAGCCAGTCGCTGATGTTGGCTGTTCGCGCCCGCGCGCTGCTCGACGGACGGCTGGCGCCCTCGATCGACGACGTGCTCGATCTCGCCGAGCCAGTGCTCAAGCACCGCATGGCGCTGACCTTCTCCGCCCGCGCCGAAGGCCGCACCATTCCCGACGTAATCCGGCAATTGAAGACGCGGATCGGTTGATGGCCGCAGAGACCGGGCACACAGGCGGGGAGATCACAGCAATCCGACGTGCCGATGGCGAAAGCCGAACGCTCGCCGCAACGCTGCCGCGTCTTGTGCTTGAAGCCCGCCGCATCGCCGCCAACGTGATCCACGGCCTGCACGGCAGGCGGCGCGCCGGCTCCGGCGAGAGTTTCTGGCAATACCGCCGCTTCGTCTCCGGCGAACCGTCGCAGAGCGTCGACTGGCGGCGTTCGGCGCGCGACGATCATCTCTATGTCCGCGAGCAGGAATGGGAAGCCGCCCATACCGTGTGGCTGTGGCCGGACCGCTCGCCGTCGATGGCGTTCGCGTCGCGGCAGTCGCGCGACAGCAAGATGGAACGGGCGCTGATCGTCAGCTTCGCGCTCGCCGAACTTCTGGTCGCCGGCGGCGAGCGGGTCGGCATCCCCGGCCTGATGACCCCGACCGCGAGCCGCAGCGTGATCGACAAGATGGCGCAGGCGATGTTGCATGACGACGCCGCGCGGCTCAGCCTGCCGCCGTCATTCGTGCCGTCGGCGCTGGCCGAAATCGTGGTGCTGTCGGATTTCTGGTCGCCGATTGGCGAAATCAGAACCATGCTCGCCGGGCTGTCGGCATCCGGCGCGCACGGCGCGCTGGTCCAGATCGTCGATCCCGCCGAAGAGAGCTTTCCCTATTCGGGCCGCATCGAGTTCGTCGAACCCGAGGACGGCGGCGTCATCACCGCGGGCCGCGCCGAAAAATGGGCCGGCGACTATGTTGCGCGGGTGGCGCAACATCGCGACGAGATTCGCTCCGAAACCAACAAGCTCGACTGGCTGTTCTCGACCCACACCACCAGCCGCTCGGCCGCGGAGCTCCTGCTGTTCCTGCACTCCGGCATGATGGTCGCCAAGGGCAGCGCCCGCACCGCGACCGTCAAAGCGGGACGAAGCGCATGATTGCCGGCCTCCCCCTCTCCTTCGCCGAACCGCTGCTGCTGCTGGGCCTGTTGAGCCTGCCGCTGTTGTGGTGGCTGTTGCGGGTGATGCCGCCGCGGCCACGGCGCATCGAGTTCCCGCCGACGCGGCTATTGTTCGACATCGCGCCGAAGGAAGAAACCCCGTCGCGGACGCCGTGGTGGCTGACCGCCTTGCGGCTGCTCGCGGCGACGCTGGTGATTCTGGCGGCCGCGGGCCCGATCTGGAATCCGCAGACCGGACTTGCCGGATCGAGCGCGCCGCTGGTGATCCTGCTCGACGACGGCTGGAGCGCGGCCTCGAGCTGGGACACCCGGATCAAGGCCGCGGACCAGCTGATCGCAAAGGCCGACAACGACCGTCGCGGCGTTGCGCTGGTGCCGCTGTCGGAGCCGGCGCGCGACATCACCTTGATGCCCGGCGGCACCGCGCGCGTGGCGCTGCGCCAGCTTGCGCCAAAACCTTATTCAATCGAGCGGGTCGAAACCCTGCCCGCCGTCGAACGTTTCCTGAAGGCGACCGGCGATTGCGAGATCGCCTGGCTGACCGACGGCGTCGATACCGGGCGCGGGCCGGAGTTCCTCGAAGCCTTGGGCAAAACCATCGGAGACCGGCAGTTGACTGTTTTCGAAGGCGGGACGCCCGCGCCGCTTGCGCTGGTCGCGGCCGAGAATGCCGCCGCGAAGATGACGGTGAAAGTGCTGCGCCCCGGTGGCGGCATCGAAGCCGGCATCGTCCGCGCGCTCGACACCAAGGGCTCGCCGATCGGCGAGGCCCGCTACACCTTTGCGCCGCAGGCCCGCGAGACCGAAGCCGCGTTCGATCTTCCGGTGGAGCTGCGCAACGACATAGCGCGACTCGAAATCTCCGGCGAACGATCCGCGGGCGCCGTGCAACTGCTCGACAAGCGCTGGCGCAGGCGCGCGATCGGCGTCGTCAGCGGCTCCAGCACCGATACCGCGCAGCCGCTTCTGGCATCGACGTTCTATCTGACAAGGGCGCTGGCGCCGTTCGCCGACGTGCGGCTCGGCGACAAGGGCGCGCCGCAGCAGGTGATCACGCAATTCCTCGACCAGAAGCTGCCGATGACGGTGCTCGCCGACGTCGGAACGCTGTCGCCCGAAATTCGCGAGCGCATCACGGCATGGATCGAGCAAGGCGGCGTGCTGGTGCGTTTTGCCGGACCGCGGCTGGCGCAGGCCGACGACGATCTGGTGCCGGTAAAACTGCGCCGCGGCGGCCGCAGTCTCGGCGGCAGCCTGACTTGGGAAAAGCCGCAGCACCTCGCTGCCTTCACCGCCGACGGACCGTTCGCCGGCCTTGGCGTGCCGAAGGACGTCACCGTCAACCGGCAGGTGCTTGCCGAACCGGACGCGGTGCTGGCGACGAAGAGCTGGGCCTCACTGGAGGATGGAACGCCGCTGGTGACCGGCGAACATCGCGGCAAGGGCATGGTGGTGTTGTTTCATATCAGCGCCGACATGCGCTGGTCCGATCTGCCGATGTCGGGCACCTTCGTCGAGATGCTCCGGCGCATCGTCGATATGTCCGGCTACACGTCCAATCCGGGCGCAGGCGCGGCCAGCGAAGCGGCCGCGGAAACGGTGGCGCCGCTGCACATCCTCGACGGCTTCGGCGCGTTCGGTCCGCCGCCCTCGACCGCGAAGCCGCTGCCGGCCGACTACCGCGACCGCGCGACACTGGATCATCCGCCCGGATTTTATGGCCCGGCCGATGGCCCGCTCGCGGTCAACACGCTGGCCGCAGCCGATCGCATCGCGCCGCTCGATACCGCAAGCCTGCGCGCGCGGCGCGCCAGCTACAGCAATGCCGAGCCGCGCGACCTGCGCGGAATCCTGCTGTCGTCGTCGCTCGCCTTGTTCCTGATCGACGCGATCATCGTGGCGATGCTCGGCGCCGGGATCGCGGCGCTGATCAGGCGGCGCGCGGCGCCGGCCGTACTGGCGATCGGCCTGATCCTGGCCGCGCCGATGGGGTCGCCGTCCCGCGCCGACGACGGCAACGACGATTTCGCGATCAAGGCGACTTCGCAGACAAGGCTCGCCTATGTCGTCACCGGCAATGCCGACGTCGATTCCATCGTCAAGGCGGGCATGGCCGGACTGACCCTGTTCCTCGCGCAGCGCACCGCGCTGGAAGCCGGCGATCCCGTCGGCGTTGATCCGGCGCATGACGAGCTGGCGTTCTTTCCGCTGATCTACTGGCCGGTGGTGCCGGGCGCCGCGAAGCCGCCGCAGGACGCCATCAACCGCATCGACGCCTACATGAAGCAGGGGGGCACCGTGCTGTTCGACACCCGCGACGCCATCGAGGCGTCGCCGGGAGACGGCGGGGCCTCGCAGACGCCGGGCATGCTGGCGCTGCGGGAAATTCTCTCTTCCCTCGACGTCCCCGAGCTCGAGCCGGTGCCGCGCGAGCACGTGCTGACCAAAACATTCTATCTGCTGCGCGACTTCCCCGGTCGATTCAACATCGGCCAGACCTGGGTCGAGACCCTGCCGCGCAGCGAGGAAGACGAGGACTCGTCGCGGCCGGCGCGCGGCGGCGACGGAGTCTCGCCGATCATCATCACTTCCAACGACCTTGCCGGCGCCTGGGCGATACGCCCGGACGGCCAGCCGATGCTGCCGCTGACGCCGGGCGAGCCGCGACAGCGCGAATTCGCATTCCGCGCCGGCGTCAACATCGTGATGTACACGCTGACCGGGAACTACAAGGCCGACCAGGTGCACGCCCCCGCGCTCATCGAGCGGTTGGGGCAATAGGGCCGCGATATGCAGTATGGCATCGCATTCACCCCGCTGGTCCCGACGCCGGTGCTTTGGCTGGCGCTCGCCGCCATCGCCGTGATTGCGGGCTTGCTGCTGCTCGGGCGCGCGCGCGGCGCGGGGGTCCGCGTCACGGCGCTGGCGCTGATCCTGCTGGCGCTGGCCAATCCGTCCTTTACCCGCGAGGACCGCGAACCGCTGACGTCGGTGGCCGCGGTGGTGATCGACAAGAGCCCGAGCCAGAATTTCGGCGACCGCACCCGCGAGACCGAAACGGCCAGGGAGGCACTGGTCGACAGCCTCAAGAAGATTCCGGGGCTGGAGGTGCGGGTGGTCGAGGCCGGCCAGGCTGACGGCGAGACCGACGGCACCAAATTGTTCGGCGCGCTTTCCTCGGCGCTGTCGGATGTCCCGGTCGATCGCGTCGCCGGCGCCTTCCTCATCACCGACGGACGGGTCCACGACATTCCCGCCAATGCGGCCGCGCTCGGGTTCCAGGCCCCGGTGCACGCGCTGATCACCGGACGCAAGGACGAGCGCGACCGACGCATCGCGATCTCGGCCGCGCCGCGCTTCGGCATCGTCGGACAGACCCAGACCATCACCTACCGGCTCGACGATCAGGGCGTCAGCGGCGATCGCGCCAAGGTCGTGGTGCGCCGCGACGGCGAGGTGATCAACGAGCGCACCGTGCTCAGCGGCCAGACCGTCAACGTCGACATCGACATCAAACATTCCGGGCCGAACATCGTCGAGATCCAGGCGTCCCCGCTCGAAAATGAACTGACGCCGGTCAACAACCGCGCGGTGGTTGCGATCGACGGCGTGCGCGACAAATTACGTGTGCTGCTGGTTTCGGGCGAGCCGCATTCCGGGGAGCGCACCTGGCGCAACCTGCTGAAATCCGATCCCAGCGTCGATCTCGTGCATTTTACGATTCTCCGTCCGCCGGAAAAACAGGACGGAACGCCGATCAACGAACTGTCGCTGATCGCGTTTCCGACCCGCGAGCTGTTTCAGCAGAAGATCAATGAATTCCAGCTGATCATCTTCGACCGCTACGCCCGCCAGGGCGTGCTGCCGATCGCCTATTTCGACAATATCGCGCGCTATGTGCGCTCGGGCGGCGCGGTGCTGGTGTCGGCGGGTCCGGATTACGCCTCGACCACCAGCATCTGGCGCACGCCGCTGGACTCGGTGCTGCCGGCGGAACCGGTCGGTGTCAGCGAGAAGCCGTATTACGCGCATCTGAGCGACGCCGGCAAACGCCATCCGGTGACGCGCGGGCTGGAAGGCTCCGCCTCCGAGCCGCCGCACTGGAGCCGGTTCTTCCGCACCGTCGAGACGCGCAACGCCACCGGCGCTCCGGTCATGACCGGCGCCGACGGCAAGCCGCTGCTGTTGCTGTCGCGATTTGGCGAGGGCCGCGTCGCATTGCTGTTGTCGGATCACATCTGGCTGTGGGCGCGCGGCTATGAGGGCGGCGGGCCGCATCTCGATTTGTTGCGGCGGATGTCGCACTGGCTGATGAAGCAGCCTGACCTCGACGAGGAAGCGCTGCGGCTCCAGGTTCAGGGCCACGATCTGGTGGTGCTGCGCCAGACCATGGCCGACAGCGTCGCGCCGGTGACGGTGACCTCTCCAACCGGAGAGGCGCGCCAGCTAAACCTGAGCGAAAGCGAACCCGGAACCTGGCGCTCGACCATCCCCGCCAGCGAACTCGGGCTGTGGCAAGCCACCGACGGCACCCTGAAGGCGCTGATCAATGTCGGCCCGACCAACCCGAAGGAATTTTCGGAAGTCACGTCCACGACGGAGGCGCTGAAACCGCTGGCACAGGCCACCGGCGGTGACGCGCGGCGCATCGCCGACAGCTCCGGCGTCGAACTGCCGCGCATCGTGCCGGTGCGCGCGTCCAGCATTTTTCGCGGCGACGGCTGGATGGGCGTGAAGATGCGCGACGCCAGCGTCGTCAAGGGCGTCGGCGTGCTGCCAATATTCGCCGGACTGATCGGCCTGCTGCTGCTGCTTGGCGCGTTCGCCGCGACCTGGCTGCGCGAGGGGCGCTGAGCGCGGCGCCCGTCGCATGAGCCGTTGCTTGAATCACACAGCCCTGGCGAATTCTCAGCCTGCGCGGACCGGCTACGGTTGACACGATCCGCAGCTCCTTGCGAAGTTATATTGTAACGTTGCGGCAGCCAGGATGACCTGGCCTCCGGCGCAAGGCGTATGTCTGCATGAAGTGGCTCCGCTCGAACATCAAGCATGGCTCGCGGCTGGCGCTGTTGGCGCTTGCGATCCAGTTCGCGCTTTCGTTCGGACATTTCCACGGGGTTGCGGCGCAGGCCGGGCCCGCAATTGCCTCGGTTCAACAGCAGCCGCCCGCCTCCAACCCCGATTCCGATCAGCAGACTGGCGACAATTGCGCGATCTGCGCCGTCATGGCGCTGGCAAACACCGTGCTGTTTGCAACGCCGCCGGTTCTGCTGCTGCCGCAGGCGGTCGAATTCCTGTACCTCGCCACCGACGCCGAGTTCATGCACCTGAACTCGGCCCGCGTCGCGTTCCAGCCGCGCGCTCCGCCCGTTTCCTGATCTCGATTGATGGATGGTTCCCGAACGATCGCCGCGCCTTGCGTGGCCGATCCACCGGGCTAATCGAAATGGTTCCGTCGCGGGTCGGCGGCAAGCGCTTTCCAGATTTGTCGACGACGAATTGGGCGGGGGCTTTATCGGGAAATTTGGGACAATGAAGTTTTGTGCAAGACGTACTCTCCTCCTCTCCAGCTCGGCGTCACTGCTGTTGGGCTTTGGCTGCCCGGTCCACTCGCAGACGCTCGCTGCTGCGGATACCGGCACAACCACGCTTCCGGGGGTCGAAGTCATCGCGCCGCAGCGTACACAACCGGCGCAGCGTCCCAAGACGCGCGTGACCACGGGGAAACCTCGTCAAACGCCTGCTGCTGCACCACCACCGCAGACCGAGGCGCAAATCGTTGCCGGTGAAAGCACGAAATTGGACGAAGCCCGCAAAAACATCGTCGCACCGGTCGGCGCCAACACCTACGAGGTCAACCACCAGGCCATCGAGGCGCTGCCGCAGGGCGCCAACAACACGCTCGACAAGGTGCTGTTGCAGACGCCCGGCGTCTCGCAGGATTCCGCCGCCAGCGGCGATCTGCATATACGCAACGAGCACGGCAATATTCAGTATCGCATCAACGGAATCATGCTGCCCGACGGCGTCACCGGTTTCGGGCAGATCCTCGACAGCGGCATCATCGGCAACGTTGCCCTACTGACCGGCGCGCTGCCGGCGCAATATGGTTTGCGTACCGCGGGCGTGGTGGATATCCAGACCAAGGCGGACGCCTTCAACAATTCCGGCCTGGTCAGCGTCTATGGCGGCAGCCACCAAACCATCACGCCGTATGCCGAATATGGCGGCACGGTCGGACAAACCCAGTATTTCGTTTCCGGGCGCTATTTGACGAACAATCTGGGCATCGAAAACCCGACGCCGGAGAAGGAAGCGATACATGACCACACTTCGCAGGAAAAGGGGTTCCTCTACCTCTCGACCGTGCTCGATCCCACCAGCCGCCTGACCTTCATGAGCGGCGTATCGAACTCCGCCTATCAGATCCCGAACAATCCGGGACAGCCGTCCAACTTCACGGCATTCGGAATATCCAACTTCGATTCGTCGCAGCTCAACGAACGGCAGTACGAACTCAGTCAGTTCAACGTGATGGCCTACCAGAAATCGGTCGAGGACATCGACTACCAGATCGCCTATTTCAACCGCTACAACCAGTTGCACTTCAGGCCCGATTTACTCGGCGACCTCGTGATCAATGGGGTCGCTTCCGACGTCTACCGTCAGAGCGCCGTCAACGGCATCCAGGAAGACACCGCCTGGCGCATCGGCTACGCCCATACGCTGCGCTTTGGGTTTTCGGCCAGCGCCGAACGTTCCCTCGTCACCAACATATCGACCCTGCTGCCGGTCGACCCCGCGAGCGGCAATCCGATCGACGCGCCATTCACAATCTTCGATTCCAGCAGCAAAACCGGCTGGCTGCTCGGCACTTATTTTCAGGACGAATGGAAGATCACCAATAACCTGACCCTGAACGCAGGGCTGCGGTTCGACCAGATGTATCAATATGTCGACGCCAACCAGTTCAGTCCGCGCGCCAGCCTGACCTGGAAGCCGTTCGACGGCACCACGTTCCACGCCGGCTATGCGCGAAACTTCACCCCGCCGCCGCAGGTGGTGGCCGCGCCGGTCAATCTGGCGCTGGTGCAGAACACCACGCAACAGCCCGCGGTGAACCAGAACGATCCGGTGCTGCCGGAGCGATCCCACGTGTTCGATGCCGGCGTGGTGCAGAAGATCCTGCCGATACCCGGTCTCGAAGTCGGCCTCGATGCCTACTACAAGATCGCGCGCGATCTGCTCGACGACGGGCAATTCGGTCAGGCCTATGTGTTGTCCGGCTTCAACTACGACAAGGCCAATAATGCCGGCCTCGAGCTCAAGACAGTCTATAACAACGGCAATTTCCGCATCTATGGCAACCTCGCCTGGGCGCGCCAGCTCGGCACCGACATCGTATCGAACCAGTATTTGTTCGACCCGGCCCGCCTGGCTTTCATCGCCAGCAACTACATCTACACCGACCACACTCAGATTTTGACGGGGTCGGCGGGCGCCTCCTATCTCTGGAACGGCACCCGTTTCAGCGCGTCGATGATCTACGGCAGCGGACTGCGCTCGGGTTTTGCCAACACCGACCACGTGCCGTCGTACACCCAGGTCAATATGGGCATATCCCACGAATTCATGTTCCCGGGATGGACCAAGCCGACCACGCTGCGGTTCGATGTGGTCAATGTGTTCGACAAGATCTACGAGATCAGGGACGGCTCCGGCATCGGCGTGTTCGCGCCGCAGTTCGGGCCGCGCCGCGGCTTCTATTTCGGTATCTCGCAGAAGATCTGATGGCTGGACAAACCAGCCAGTCTATCGCGCCATGCTCCAGTCCGGGCGGATCTCGCCCGAGACATCGGTGAATGCGCCGTCGGCGAGCTCCGCGACCAGCAGCCGGCTGTAGTCGACCGGTCCCGGCATGGTGGCCCGCCCCTTCGGGACGGACTTGAAGCCGACGCGGCTGTAATAGGCCTCGTCGCCGACCAGCAGCACCAGGCGATGGCCTTTTGGCTTGGCCTCCTGCAGCGCGCGATCCAGCAGCGCCCGGCCAACGCCGCGGCCGCGGAACGGCGGCTCGACCGTCAGCGGCCCCAGCAACAAGGCCCTGGTATCGCCGATCAGGATCGGCAGTTGGCGCACCGAACCCACCAGCAGCGTCCCGATCCGTGCCGTGAACGACAGATCGAGCAGGTGATCGACATGCTCGCGCAGCCGGTACGCGCTCAGCACGAAGCGGCCGGGCCCGAAGGTGCGTTCGTGCAGCCGTTCGATGGCCTGCGCGTCGTTGGAAGTTTCGGGGAGTATTGTCAGGGAGAGGTCGCTCATGAGGCGCGGGATAGCATCTGGCAGCGGCGCGGTCCATCGCGATCAGGCTCTCAGGCGCTGGTGCCGGCCAGCTTGCGCACTCCATAAAGGGCAATTTATCTAATTCCCAAATTGGCACTTGGGCCTGATTCTAAAGGACGAAAAATCAGTCGAAAAACTGATGCTGACAAAAACGCCCCCTCCCCTTGCTGTTGGACACCGCACCACAGGCGTGATTTTATCGCGCTCAAATAAAACCAAGGGCAGAGACTGGGAATGAAGAAGTTGATTTTGGCGGGCGCCTTGGTGCTCGCGGCCCCCGATGGGCTTTCGGTCTGGTTTCCGGCTTCGTGGCGGATGTCCTCATGATAGCCGACGATTGCCGGACAATTGAAGGACTTGAACTGACGATTTTACTTCCCTGCCTTAACGAAGCGGAGACGATCGAGACCTGCATCGACAAAGCCATGTCTTACCTGGCCGGCAGCGATGTAAGGGGAGAAGTGCTTGTCGCAGATAACGGATCGACCGATGGATCGCAACAACTGGCGGCCGCGAAGGGAGCTCGTTTGGTTCAGGTGCGCGATCGAGGTTATGGGTCAGCGCTCCGGAATGGCATCTTGGCGGCGTGCGGTCGCTATGTCGTCATGGGGGACGCCGATGACAGTTACGACCTGTCAGATCTGGGGCTCTTCGTGGCGAGGCTCCGGGAAGGATATGACATCGTAATGGGCAACCGATTTCGAGGCGGGATAGCGCCTGGAGCCATGCCATTCCTGCACCGCTACTTGGGGAACCCGGTACTTAGCTTTCTCGGACGATTGTTCTTCGACGTAAAAGTAGGCGATTTCCATTGCGGCTTGCGTGCGTTCAATCGTGAAAGAGTCCAAGCTCTCAATCTTCACACGACAGGAATGGAATTTGCGAGCGAGATGCTCATCTCCGCGGCCGTACGGTCCTACCGAATTTGCGAGGTGCCAACGACTCTGAAAAAAGACGGCCGATCACGTCCGCCGCATTTGCGTACCTGGCGCGATGGATGGCGGCATTTGAGCTTCTTGCTCATGCTGAGCCCGCGATGGCTTTTCATCTATCCGGGATTTGCCCTCATGCTGTTTGGTGGCTGCATTGCGGCGTTACTATTTCCGGGTCCGGTCCAGATTACGGACGGAGTAAGTCTCGATACCCATACGTTTCTCGTTGGCGCCATCGCAATCCTGATCGGAGTTCAGAACCTGACCTGTGGTCTAATCGCGCAGCGGTTCGCGGTTACGTATCAGCTCTTGCCCGAATCGAAGTGGAATTATCGACTCGTGTCATTTCTTACATTTGAACGAGGACTGATCGTCGCGATTTCAGTTATCGGGTTGGGAACCGCGGGCTTCATCTGGTCACTCTTGACCTGGGCTTCCGTCGATTTTGGGCCTCTTGCAGATCCCATCGTCCTGAGGGTGCTCATCATCTCTCTGACAGGCATTGCGACCGGTGTTCAACTCGGGTTCACCGTCTTCTTGGCCGGTATCATGAGTATTCCGCACAGGCGCGACCAGACACTCGCTGCCATGCATCAAGACTCATCGGAAGTCACACCGAGCCGCTAGCTTGGAGCCTCAAGCCTTTGCTGCTTGACCTATGAGGCGGTCATCCCCCGATTCGGCCGGGCGCATCAGGGATGCAAACAGCAAACTCCACAGTGAAAGCATGGCGATGGGGATGGTATAATATGGGTTGAAAGTGTGGTGGGTCATGAAGAACGCCACATTCACCGCGAGATTAAAGAGCGTGACAAGTGCGGCTGACCTTATGCCGGTTCCTCTGTACAGCCGCAAAATCAGCACAACCCACGCTCCCGCAAAGATCAGCAAAACGCATTGCAGGTCTGTGACATAAGCCCAGAGGATACTGGCATCTATCCCCGGAGGTCCTAAATCGTTGGGGTCAGCCCCGTACGTTGTCGCAAAAGGACTTCCGGCGTTGATCGCGTTGGCGATCAGTGTCGGCGCGATTCCCGCCAGGTATGCCACCCCAAACAGTCCACCCTGCAGGAACGCTTCCAGTGTCCGCAATCTTAAAAAGACGAAGCCAAAAAACAGGAAATATCCAGCGGAGAGAAACAGATTTGCCAACCGGAAATTGACCGCAAGCCCGATCAGAAAGCCAATCAGCATCGTCAGAAGCACGGGATGGCGCTGCGGCGTTTTCACGAACAGACGGGCCGTCAATAAGCCCGCCAGCGCGCAATCCACCATGGTGGGCGCCATCGAATAGCTCGCCTTGGTGGGGTTGATCATCAGGTAGATAGCCACGCAGCCAAAGCCTGCTGCCAGCAACGTCGAAGCCGTGGTTCGCGCGCAATGAATTCCGAGCAGCGCAAAGCCGAAAACGACCGCGGTCGCCAACATGTAAAGCGGTATCACCTGAAAGCCTTGCGGAAACAGTGCCAGTACAAAGCCCGTTCCCGGTGGGTACTGTATGACCAGCTTTTTCGACGGCATCAGGGTGTGACAGGGTGCCTTGGCCGTATCGTGCCAGGCGGGAAACCCGATTTCCTTCAATTTTGCCGAGAGATAGCCGTCATCATCGCTCGCGATGTCGGTGTCCAGACCGCGAACGCCGAATTTCTGAAACAGATGCGCCTGCCGCAGATAGCAGATATCGTCGTAGACGCCGCGGGCTTCGCTCCAACGCGACATCGACCAGACATTGCTGGCTAGGATCAGAAAACACAGCAGGCCGCAGCCGGCCTTCAAATATTGCATCGCTTGGTCCCGGCACAGGGTGCGCCTACCGGCTTGTCGCCAAATCCGGCGAAACCCGCAAGGGCCTAGTTCCATGTCGCAATGGGCGGCCTGCCCTCGAGCACTTCCGATATCCGCAGCCGCGTGCCCACGGTTGTCTCCGCCGGCAGCGCGTCCGCCGCGAAGAAGCCGCTGGCGATGATCTCGCGGTTTGGCTCCGGCAGGCGGTCCTGCCGGAACTGCCGGACAAGGTAGACCGCGACGTGGTCGCGGCGGGAGGCGTGGCCGTTGTGGAACAGCCCGTGCAGCGCCGGTTCACCCACAATTTCGATGCGCCCCTCCTCCATCAGTTCGCGCCGCAGCGCGTCGCGGACGGTTTCGCCGACCTCGACGCCGCCGCCCGGCAGGTGCCAGCCTTCGACATAGCTGTGCTTGACCAGAAACACCCGGTTGTCGCTGTCCAGCACGAGGGCGCGAACCCCGAGCGTCATGCCGCGGGCGAAGCGCCAATAGAGATGCAAGATCTGGCGCAGCAACGGTTCAAGGCGCCTTCGCAAGGCCTGCAGGTTCATCGCCGCCGACATCCCAACTTACCGTACATTGCGCTTGATCCTTGCATCGCCGCAACGAGCTTGTCATTACATTCGAGGGACTAACAGGATATCACGAGATGACCGCGCCCTGGTTTGCTGCCGCAGGTCCGAGAAGCGGATGGGTGTGATGGCGGTATTCACTTTGGCGCATTTGTCCGATCCGCATCTTCCGCCGCTGCCCGCGGCGCGGCTGCTCGATCTCGCGGGAAAGCGGGCGCTCGGCTATCTGAACTGGACCCGCAACCGCCACAAATACTACCGGCGCGACGTGCTGGACGCGCTGGTGTCGGACATGCAGGCGCAGATGCCCGATCACATCGCGATCACGGGCGATCTCGTCAACCTCGCGCTCGAAGCCGAGTTCGCGCCATCCCGCGCGTGGCTCGCGAGCGTCGGCGCGCCCGACCGCGTCACGGTAATCCCCGGCAATCACGACGCCTATGTCCGCGCCACCAGGTATCGTTTTGCCGAAGCCTGGGGAGATTATCTCGACGGCGACGGCGCGCAGGCGGACGGCGTCACATTCCCGTCGCTGCGCCGGCGCGGCCCGCTGGCGCTGATCGGCGTATCCACGGCAGTGCCGACACCGCCGCTGATGGCGACCGGAACGCTCGGGCGCACCCAACTCGATGCGCTCGAGCGGCTGCTGGCGTCGCTTGCCGCCGAGCAGACCTTTCGCGTGCTGCTGATCCATCACCCGCTGCGTTCGGATTCGCGCATCAAGCGGCTGACCGATTCGCAACCGCTGCTTGCGCTGTTGAAAGCGCACGGCGTGGAGCTGGTGCTGCACGGGCACGATCACGTGCATTCGACGATCTGGATCGAGGGACCGAACGGCACAATACCGGTCGTCGGCGTGCCGTCGGCGTCGGCGCTGGCGCATGGCCGCTATCCGGCCGCCGCCTATAATTTGTTTGCGATCGCGCGTGACGGCGCGGCATGGCGGGTCGAGCTGACCGTGCGCGGCATCGATGAGGCGCGGCGGGTCCGACAGTTGCGGCAGGTCCGGTTGAACTAGAGGCTGCGCAAGGCCGCAAACAGCGCGAGCCCGAACAGCGCGGCGGCGCCGATGACAAAGCCGAGCGCGAAGGTCCAGAAGCCGCTGCGGCGCGGTTTTTCCACGGCGACCGGCTCCGGCGCTCGCGTTGCGACCAGCGCATGTTCGCGCTCGATCATGCGGCGGGCGACATAGTCGGTGACGGCGTCGACGATCGCGGCGACATCGTGGGACTCGGCGATCACGATGCGGCCGAAACGGGTATCCTGCACGAAGCGGTAGATTCGCTTGTCGCGTCCCATCAGGACATGGGCGACCACATCGATCCACAGCCGCGGCGTTTCACCCTGGCTGATGCCGCGATCGAACAGATCGATCGTATCGGGCACCTGCGCGAACAGGGGATCGAGCGCCTCGTTCAGAATCTCGAGCCGCGCCACTTCGGCGTCGCGCAGGTCGACGACGACGCCGGTGCGATCGGCGGCCTCGATCCGCGCCTGCCGGAGCGCATCGCGCAGCCGGATCGGACGGGTTTCGCTGGCCGCACTGCTTCCGGTATTTTGCGCGTCTGACATCCGCTGGATTCGCCTCTGTGCCGATGGTCTCACCCCTTAACCTATCAGTAACCACGTTTTCCGCAAAGGCTCTTTGTTCCCAATGGCTTACGCCTTTGGTTTTTTGTTCTGGTTTCACCTCGCCCCGCTTGCGGGGGAGAGGTCGCCGCGCCCTTGCGCGGCGGGTGAGGGGGACTCTCCGCAAGTCCCGGTGCCGAGAGGGCCCCTCACCATAGCCGATGCTTCGCATCGGCGTTCTTCTATCAAGAACGGCGGCCGAAGGCCGCCTATGCCCTCTCCCCGCGAAGAGCGGGGAGAGGGAGATGAGGGGGACCAGACGCAAACGGTCCCACCCGGATGACCCGGATGGGACCACTCGTCCTTGGACGTCTTCTTCCAGGGTTAGGCCGAGACGCGGGCGGGCTCTTCCACGATGGAAAAACGAACGCCGGCCTTGTGACGATTCTCTTCGGAGACCACGCGCCAGGCATCCTCGGCTTCCTTGCGGGTCTTGAACGGACCCTGCACCTGGGCCGAGCCTTCCACGAGCTTGTGGAAGTTCATCGAACCGAACTCGCCGCCAATCACCCAGAAATTGCTGCCTTTGGTCATCGTCGTCTCCTTTTCTCTCTGCAGCCGTTACTCGGCCGCCTGGATCTTGATTTCAGAACCGTGCTTCTTGAACTGCGCGGCTTCGGTGGAGTCGTGAAGTGCGGTGGTCGACGACGTGCCGCCGGTGATGGTGGTCGAGACCAGGTCGAAGTAGCCGGTGCCGACTTCGCGCTGGTGGCGCGTCGCCGAATAGCCGTGCTTCTCGGAAGCGAACTCGGCCTGCTGCAGGCGGGAATAGGCCGCCATGCCTTCGGCCTTGTAGCCGCGCGCCAGTTCGAACATGCCGTGGTTGAGCGAGTGGAAGCCCGCCAGCGTCACAAACTGGAACTTGTAGCCCATCGCGCCGATCTCGCGCTGGAATTTTGCAATGGTCGCCTTG
>DATNMT010000090.1:0-5935 GCA_035602495.1 Bradyrhizobium sp. | reverse complement strand
GTCGCCCCATCAAATAGCCGCAAATTTCACGCTTTTGCCATCCGGGGCCTATTCGCTCTATACTTTAGTGCATAGCAAAAACCGGGGGGTCGGCATGGACCGCATTCGCATCGTCGGCGGCCGCAAGCTCAATGGCACCATTCCGATTTCGGGCGCGAAGAATGCCGCACTCCCGCTGATGATCGCAGCACTGTTGACCGAGGAAACCCTGATCCTCGACAACGTGCCGCGGCTCGCCGACGTCGCGCAGCTGCAGCGGATTCTCGGCAATCATGGCGTCGACATCATGTCGGCCGGCAAGCGCCCGGGCGATCGTGAATATCAGGGCCAGACCCTGCACATCTCGGCCGCCAACATCATCGACACCACCGCCCCTTACGAACTGGTGTCGCGGATGCGCGCCAGCTTCTGGGTGATCGCGCCGCTGCTGGCGCGGATGCACGAGGCAAAGGTGTCGCTGCCCGGCGGCTGCGCCATCGGGACCCGCCCGGTGGATTTGCTGATCATGGCGCTGGAGAAACTCGGCGCCGAGCTCACCATCGACGGCGGCTATGTGGTGGCGAAGGCGCCCGGCGGACTGAAGGGCGCATCGATCGAATTCCCCAAGGTGACGGTGAGCGGCACCCATGTCGCCATGATGGCCGCCACCCTCGCCAGGGGAGCGACGGTCATCAGCAATGCCGCCCGCGAGCCGGAGATCCAGGACGTCGCCGAGTGCCTCAACAAGATGGGCGCGCGGGTCACCGGCGCCGGCACGCCGCGCATCGTCGTCGAGGGTGTCGCCAAATTGCACGGCGCCCGGCATACCGTGCTGCCGGATCGCATCGAGACCGGCACCTACGCGATGGCGGTGGCGATGACCGGCGGCGAGGTGCAACTGGCCGGCGCGCGGCCTGAGCTGCTGCAATCGGCGCTCGACGTGCTGACCCAGGCCGGCGCGATCATCACCCCCAACAACGAGGGCATCCGCGTCGCCCGCAACGGCGCCGGCATCAGCCCGGTGACGGTCTCCACCGCGCCGTTCCCGGGCTTCCCGACCGACCTGCAGGCACAGCTGATGGCGCTGATGGCCTGCGCCAGGGGCTCTTCCCGCATCACCGAGACGATTTTCGAAAACCGCTTCATGCATGTGCAGGAACTGGCGCGGTTCGGCGCGCGGATAAGTCTCGACGGCGAGACCGCCACCATCGACGGCATCGCGCAACTGCGCGGCGCGCCTGTCATGGCAACCGATCTGCGCGCCTCGGTATCGCTGGTGATCGCGGGGCTCGCCGCCGAAGGCGAGACCATGGTCAACCGCGTCTATCATCTCGACCGCGGCTTTGAGCGGCTGGAGGACAAATTGTCGGCCTGCGGCGCGACCATCGAGCGCATCAGCGGATAGTCTTGTTAAGCTCCATGGCGCCGCAGCTCAAATTGATCGCGCTCGATGCCGACGACCTCGCCGTGATCTCGGCGCATGTCCAGGACGCCCATGTCCAGACCGCCGACATCATCTGGCGCCAGGGCGAGAAACGCCTGGTGGTCGGCATGAACCGGCTGGACTGGGAAGAGACCATGGCCGGCGAAACCTCGCCGCGCCGCCTGATCGCGGCGCTGCGCTTCGACCGGGTGCTGGCGTGCAAGTCGCGCAATATCGACCTCGGAAAGCCGGAAGCCGCGCTGGAACTGCTCGGCATCGAATTTCATCCGGGCAACGCCCCCAGCGGCAGCGCGGTCCTGATGTTCAACCATGGCGGCGCGCTGCGGCTCGACGTCGAATGCCTGGAATGCCAGCTGACCGACCTCGGCACCGACGATCTCGGGACCTCTGACGATGGTGAGGATGCCGGGCGGTCGGGGCAGGGTGCGTGAGCGGCGCGCGTTTGATGTAGAAACGTCATTCCGGGGCGCGCGTAGCGCGAACCCGGAATCTCGAGATTCCGGGTCTGGTCCTTCGGACCATCCCGGAATGACGGAAAATCCCAGATAGCAAAGGGTTGACGCCAATTGGCCGCCGCGCCATTGAGCAGTGGGCTCCGAAATTAATGCCCCCGCCCGGAAAGCCGCCATGCCTGTCCGCCTCGACCGAAGCCGCGCCGATTTCACCGAGCGATTCGCGAGCTTTCTCGCGATGAAGCGCGAGGTCTCGGCCGATATCGAGCAGGCCGCCCGCGCCATCGTCGATGATGTCGCAGCTCGCGGCGATGCGGCGCTGCTCGAGGCGACGAAGAAATTCGACCGGCTCGATCTCGACGCCAGGGGCCTGCGCGTCGGCGCCGGCGAAGTCGATGCCGCGATGAAAGCCTGCGACGCGGCGACGCTGCACGCGCTCGAATTCGCCCGCAACCGGATCGAAAGCTTCCATCGCCGGCAACTGCCGAAGGACGAGCGTTTCACCGACGCGCTCGGCGTCGAACTCGGCTGGCGCTGGAGCGCGATCCAATCGGTCGGGCTTTACGTGCCCGGCGGCACCGCGGCCTATCCGTCCTCGGTGCTGATGAATGCGGTGCCGGCGAAAGTGGCCGGCGTCGACCGCGTGGTGATGGTGGTGCCGTCGCCGGACGGCAAGCTCAATCCCCTGGTGCTGGCGGCCGCACATCTCGGCGGCGTGTCGGAGATCTACCGCGTCGGCGGCGCGCAGGCGGTGGCGGCATTGGCCTGGGGCACCGCGACGATCGCGCCGGTGGCCAAGATCGTTGGCCCCGGCAACGCCTATGTCGCCGCGGCCAAACGGCTGGTGTTCGGCAAGGTCGGCATCGACATGATCGCCGGCCCTTCGGAAGTGCTTGTCATCGCCGACGCCACCGGCAACGCGGCGTGGATCGCGGCCGACCTGCTGGCGCAGGCCGAGCACGACGCCAACGCGCAGTCGATCCTGATTACCGATAGCGAGCGACTGGCCGACGACGTCGAACGCGCGGTCGAATCCCAGCTCGCGACCCTGCCGCGCGCGGACATCGCACGCGCCTCGTGGAACGAATTCGGCGCGATCATTCTCGTCAGGCAGCTCGGCGAGGCCGTGGAGCTCGCCGACGCGATTGCCGCCGAGCATCTGGAAATCATGACCGCCGACCCGGAGCAACTGGCGGCAAAAATCCGCAATGCCGGAGCGATCTTCATCGGCCCGCACACCCCGGAGGCGATCGGCGACTATGTCGGCGGCTCCAACCATGTGCTGCCGACCGCGCGCTCGGCGCGGTTCTCCTCGGGCCTCGGCGTGCTCGACTTCATGAAGCGGACCTCGATCCTGAAATGCGGCCCGGACCAGCTGCGCGCGCTTGGTCCGGCGGCGATGACGCTCGGCAAGGCCGAGGGTCTGGAGGCGCATGCGCGTTCGGTGGGGATGCGCCTCAATCTCACATGACAAAACCGCCACCAGATGAGGATCCGCAGAGCCGCATCGTCGCGGTGACGCTCGACGAGGAGTCGATCGGGCGTTCCGGGCCGGACATCGAGCACGAGCGCGCGATCGCGATCTACGACCTGATCGAAAAGAACCTGTTCGCGCCGGAGGGCGCCGGCGAAGGGCCGTTCACGCTGCATATCGGCATCACCGGCAACCGGCTGATGTTCGACATCAGGAAAGAGGACGGCGCGCCGGTGGTGGCGCATCTGCTGTCGCTGACGCCGTTCCGGCGGATCGTGAAGGACTATTTCATGATCTGCGACAGCTACTACGAGGCGATCCGGACAGCGACGCCGGACAAGATCGAGGCCATCGACATGGGCCGCCGCGGCATCCACGACGAAGGCTCGCGCACGCTGCAGGAGCGGCTGAAGGGCAAGGTGCGGATCGATTTTGAAACCGCGCGCCGGCTGTTCACGCTGATCTGCGTCTTGCACTGGAAAGGATAGCGCATGACCCCGAAAAGTGGACACCGGTTTTCGGATCGGGTCATGCGCAAAACAAAGGGTTAACGCGCGTGGACGCGCCGCCGCGCGCGCGCAACCCGCAGGCCGTGCTGTTCGCATGCGGGCAGAACAGTGTGCGTTCGCCGATGGCGGAAAGCCTGCTGCGGAACATGTTTCCCGGGGCGCTCTACGTGAAATCCGCCGGCGTCCGCAAGGGCGAGCTCGACCCGTTCGCGGTCGCGGTGATGGCGGAATTGGGCCAAGACATTTCCGGCCACAAGCCGACCACCTTCGAGGAGCTCGACGACTGGGAGGGGCTCAATTTCGACCTCATCATCACGCTGGCGCCGGAGGCGCATCACAAGGCGCTGGAACTGACCCACAGGCTTGCCGCCGACGTCGAATACTGGCCGACCCATGACCCGACCGGCGCGGAAGGCAACCGCGAGCAGAAGCTCGAGGCCTATCGCGAGGTTTGCGACACCCTGTCGATGCGGATTCGCAGGCGGTTTTCGAAGGCGGGCGCGGCCAGCGGGTGATTGAACGAGATGAATGATAACGGCGGTGTGGCCTTCCCTCTCCCGCTTGCGGGGGAGGGTGCCGAGCAAAGCGAGGCGGGTGGGGGTTCTCTTCGCGAATCCCATCGTGGAGAGAGCCCCCACCCAACCCTCCCCCGCAAGCGGGAGAGGGGGCGCACCGAGCATCGGTTTAGCTTCATGTCATCCTTGCGACACCAGGTTCGCGGGGACGACAGCGGTAGTTGTCTCCACGCATGCCTTCCGATAGGTTCCGCGCGCATTCCCACCCCGGTAAAAGTCCCGCATGCTAGGCCGCCCCAAATTCGTTCTCGCGTCCGGTTCACCGCGACGCCTCGCCTTGCTCAACCAGGCCGGCATCGAGCCCGACGCGCTGCGTCCCGCCGACGTCGACGAGACCCCGCGGCGGGGCGAATTGCCACGCGCCTGCGCCAACCGGCTGGCCCGGGCCAAGGCCGACGCCGCGCTGAAATCGGTGCAGCTCGATGACGAATTGCGCGGCGCCTTCATCCTTGCCGCCGACACCGTGGTCGCGGTCGGCCGCCGCATTTTGCCGAAAGCGAATTTGGTCGACGAGGCCTCGCAATGCCTGCGGCTGTTGTCGGGGCGCAACCACCGCGTCTACACCTCGATCTGCCTGGTGACGCCGAGGGAAGCGTTTCGCCAGCGCCTGGTCGAGACCCGGGTGCGCTTCAAGCGCCTGAGCGAGGACGACATCCAAGCCTATATCGGCTCCGGCGAATGGCGCGGCAAGGCGGGCGGCTACGCCATCCAGGGCATCGCCGGTTCGTTCGCGGTCAAGATGGTCGGCTCCTACTCCAACATCGTCGGGCTGCCGCTCTACGAATCGATCACCCTGCTCGGCGGCGAGGGTTTTCCCGTCCGCTTCGGCTGGCTCAATGCCAGCTAAGCCGCCAGAGGGCACAGCCCCGGGCCGGCGCCCCGCGAGGGGCAAGGAAAAGCCGTGCCCGATCTGCGGCAAGCCCGCCACCGCGGCCTCGCAGCCCTTCTGTTCCGAGCGCTGCCGGGACGTCGACCTGAACCGCTGGCTGTCGGGTTCGTATGTCGTTCCCGGCCGCAAGGATGCGGACGAGGACGAGGATTGAGCGCCATTTCGGGCGTTTTAGCGCTGCCAGCATCTGATTCGGCTGGCTTTTTCGCGAGGCCGCGCCATGCGAAGCCGCAGGCGAAGCATGGTGGACAGACCTGCCCGGCCTGACTATAAACCGGCGCTCCCAAGCCCCCCGCGGGCCGGAAATGCCCAGGTAGCTCAGTTGGTAGAGCAAGCGACTGAAAATCGCTGTGTCGGTGGTTCAATTCCGCCCCTGGGCACCAGTACCTAATACCCCCAATTAGGCGGTGGTTCGATTCCTCTCAGCACACACGATGTAGCGCTATGAGAAGTCGTGATGCGCGGTCGAGGGGGTGCTTTCGGGGGTATCGGCGAAATCGCTGAAGCAAGAATACCCCCAAATGTTGTCCGTGGTTCGGTTTTCCATTTTCAATCCACAGTGGTCCCGTTGCGGGTTTTCTAGTCTGTGATTCAATAGAGAAATACTAGTAGT
>DATNMT010000074.1:0-3492 GCA_035602495.1 Bradyrhizobium sp. | reverse complement strand
GCGGCGTAGAAGTCGGCGTGACCGCGCGGGTCCTTGAGCAGGAACGGAATCCGGCTTGGCGCCTCGCGCGTGACTTTTGCGACTTCGGCCGAGCCGACCGCCTCATACTGCTCGGCATTGGCCCGGCACTGCTGGCGGAAGGCCTCGAGGTTTTCGAGGTTCGATCCCGAGCCGACCCCGGCCAGCGTCATCGACAGCGCGCGCTCGGGAGCATTGAGGCCGATCTGCAGCGAGGAATAGGAGCCCATCGACAGGCCGACGAAGTGCGCCTTTGCGATCCCGAGATGATTGAGCACGGCAAGCGCATCGGTATAAAAGTGCTTGTAGGTGTAGACCTCGGCGGCAGCCGGCACGTCCGACGGCGCATAGCCGCGCGCGGAATAGGCGATGCAGCGGTGCCCGCGCGAGAAGTAGCGCATCTGCGGCTCCCAGTTGCTGTGGTCGGCGGCGAATTCGTGCAGGAAGATGATCGGCGTTCCCGTGCCGGCCTCCTCGAAATAGAGGCGGACATTGTCGCTGGTGACGGCGTGGGGCATTTTGAAAAATCCTCTCGTTGGGCCGACGCGAAAATCGCAGTTAATGGTCGCGGCGGCAATGAGGCGGGAACCGGGCTCCTTCGTCAAGAAATCATCGCGGAATGACCCCGAAACGGATCTTGCACCGCCGCATCGCGTCTTGCTCTCGCCACATCGCAAATTGCATACGGGCGGCGGATGTCGGCTGGCGCTCTCGGACGAGGCGCTCGTCGCCGATGGGAATGGGGGGTGTGTCACAGAGGATGAAGTATGATTCAGTTGGTTGCGTTCCGCCGGTCGCTGGTTGCGCTGGCATTGTGCTTGGCGGCAATCGTCGTCTCCGTCGCCCCGGCTTCAGCAAGGTCTCACCACGGCCTCAGGCGTCACGCTCATGCGCATCACGCGCACTATGCCGGCCGGCACGTCAGGCGGCACATCGCGTTCCGTCATTACCGGCACTTCGCGTTTCGTCATTACCGGCACGTCGCGCGGCGATCGCACTGGGATGCCGGCGTGGCGCAAATGCGGGCGCGTGGTTTGGCCGGCGCCAATGCCAGCATCGCATCGAGCACTGCTTCGAGCAGCGTGACGATGTCAGGCGGATTCGGTTCATCGAACATCGTCGCCGAGGCCCGCCGCTACCTCGGCGGCAACCCGACCGGGCGCGGCAGCCTGTGGTGCGCGCGTTTCATGAACCTGGTCTTGCAGCATTCCGGCTATCGCGGCACCGGCTCGGACCTGGCGCGCTCGTTCGCCAGCTACGGCCAGCGCGTCTCCGGACCGCAGGTCGGCGCCATTGCCGTGATGGGACGGCGTGGCGGCGGGCATGTCGGCATCATCACCGGCATCGACGCCCAGGGTAATCCGATCATGATCTCGGGTAACAACGGCAACCGGGTTCGGGAAGCGCCGGTGTCGCGCGGCCGGATCTACGCCTACGTCATACCGACGAGCTGATCCCCATGTGATCGCCGGTGGCAATGGTGCTGCCGGCGATCACCTCGGCGTAGATGCCGCAGTCGGCGTGACCGAGACGGCGCATCAGCGTCGGCGGGATATCGAGGTCGCGAACGGCGGTTTCCGGATCGACATTGACGGCGGCGCAGCGCGTGATCCGCTTGACGACCTTCAGCCGCGCATCGCCGATCGCCAGCGTTTGTCCAAGCAGTTCGAATTCGTGCCATGCCGGCCAGCCCGAGACATAAAGGTTGGCGCGGAATCGCAAGGGATGGACGGGCAGCCCGGCCACGTTTTCGATAGCCGCGACGCTGCCGAGATTGATGATGGAGACGACCTTCCTGGCGACATCCGAAAAGCTGTGGCCGCCGCCGGAAAGGATTTTTGGAGGTCCCTTGAGTTCATTGCTGAAATTCGCCGCAAAAAATCCCTCGATGGCGGCGCGTCCTGCCGTCGTTTCCAGGTCGCCGCGCGCGGCGACCTCGCCGTGTCGGCGAATGGTCAGCAGGTGGGTCAAATCCTCGTAACGGGTCTGCAATGCCGCCAGCCGCTCATTGCGCATCAGCATCAAATAGTGGGCCTTCGGCAGCCAGGCCGGCGCCGCCGGATCGAAGCCGCTGGGACCGTTTTCGATGGCGTAGCGGCGATCGGCGGGAAAGGTCTGGCCGACGCCCAGCGCGACGCTTGGCAGCGGCTCCGGGGAAAGGCCCTTGACGGGATAGCGGTAAAGGCCGGCGATCCGGGCGGGGAGGGAGCGGGACATCCGGTTTCTTAAGAGATTTCGCGGCCTTCCGCCACCGCACACGAAATTGTGAAGCGGCCTCTTCCGTTGCGAGAATCCCCTTCCCACATTTGCCTCAAGCCGGCGCTGATGTCGGTGACGACCGCGGCGGGTTGAGGAATGTCAATGCGATCCAGCGGAACCCCAATCAAGATGCTGTATCCGTGCTTCGCGCGTGATCCGCGAAAGTGTGGGCGGTTTCGCGACCAGATCACGCGCCAATTTTGGATTGGGGGCGCGATCGGACGCAAAACCGGTGCCCACTTTTGCTGATCGCGCCCCCGGGGCGGCACAGCAGGCTGAGGGAATGACATGAATATTGAAAAATACACCGAGCGCGCGCGGGGTTTCATCCAGTCGGCGCAATCGCTGGCGATGCGCGACGGCCACCAGCAGTTCTCGACGCTGCATATGCTAAAAGTGCTGCTGGATGACAGCGAGGGTCTCGCCGGCGGCCTGATCGACCGCGCCGGGGGCAATTCCCGCGCCATCCTGAAGGCGACCGAAGGCGCGCTCAACAAGCTGCCGAAGGTTTCCGGGAGCGGCGCCGGACAGGTCTATCTCGCGCCCGATCTGGCGCGCGCCTTCGATGCCGCGGAAAAGGCGGCCGAGAAGGCCGGCGACAGTTTTGTCACCGTCGAGCGGATGCTGCTCGGACTGACGCTGGAAAAAGACAGCGAGGCGGGCAGCCTTTTGCGGAAGGGTGGTGTCACGCCGCAGAACCTCAACGCGGCGATCGAAGCGCTGCGCAAGGGCCGCACCGCCGACAGCGCCACTGCGGAAAACGCCTATGACGCGTTGAAGAAATATGCCCGCGACCTGACCCAGGCGGCGCGTGACGGCAAGCTCGATCCCGTGATCGGGCGCGACGAGGAAATCCGCCGTACGATTCAAGTGTTATCCCGCCGCACCAAGAACAATCCGGTGTTGATCGGCGAGCCCGGCGTCGGCAAGACCGCCATCGTCGAAGGGCTGGCGCTGCGGATACTTAATGGCGACGTGCCGGAAAGCCTCAAGGACAAGAAACTGCTGTCGCTCGATCTCGGCGCGCTGATCGCCGGTGCAAAGTACCGCGGCGAGTTCGAGGAGCGGCTGAAAGCGGTGCTGCAGGAAGTCACCTCGGCCGAGGGAAGCATCATCCTGTTCATCGACGAGATGCACACCCTGATCGGCGCCGGCAAGGCCGACGGCGCGATGGATGCGTCCAACCTGCTGAAACCCGCGCTGGCGCGGGGCGAA